>NZ_RZOF01000019.1:0-36082 GCF_003998955.1 Mesorhizobium sp. M4B.F.Ca.ET.017.02.2.1
CTCATTCAATATAAACATATTTTCCATTGAAATGCAATGGTTTGCGAAAGTATGGAATTTGCGTGGCGCAAGGCCTGCGTCGATCTTCAGCCCGTCTGGTTGGGAAAAATCGCGGAAAATCCGGGCGTTAACTGGGGTTCCGGACACCGGCACCGCCGCGTCCGGATTGAGCAGGCCGGGCCGCGAAAACGGCAGCTCTCCGGCGTTAAGACCCGACGCGATTTCGCTCGCGAAGTGTGAGGTTGCTCATAGTCCGGAACGTCGCGTCGGCGCATTGCTCCGGCGTGTGATGTCGCTCTTTCAGGTCTCGCTTATGGAACAGCATCGCAAACGAACACGAAAATCGGCGCATGACCGAATATGCCCGATCGTGCCCGATTTTTCTGTTTCAAGCCGGTTACACGGGCAGGCCTTGCGTATCATTCCCCCGTTACCGGGTGCGATTAAATTCGTTTCATACAAAAAAAGAAAGACAACGAAGGGGATTGCGATGTTCACGAAAGTCGAGACAGCCAACCAGCGCCTCCAGGCTCCGGAGCGCAGCGACCGGCGTCCGAAACTGGCGCTGCGCCAGCGCGCCAGCGACCATCCGATGGCAATGTTCATGGCGATTGGCGCCATTGCCTTCGCCGGCATGTTCTTCACACCGGCGGCAGGCCCCGCCTTCGCGTCGTTCGACCCGCCGGCCGGTGTCGTCGATGGCGCGCCGACCACGATCAAGACCGGGCGTCTGCCGATGCCGCAGATCGATTTCGCCTGCAAGGGCCAGGCCTGGGGCGCCGAGAGCGCCGACTGCCTGCGCGCCATTGCCGAGCAGTCCGGCAAGCACAGGGAACGCGCGGTGCGCATGATCGCCAATGCCGCTCCGCTGACCAGCACGCCGAACGTCTTCTGATTTGTCGAACGTGATCCGCGAAACAGTTCCCCGCTTCGCAATCACGCTTTGACCTCCCCAGAGCGCTCCTCCTGCGCTCGAGTCAGGCTCCCACCGCATAGTCGGTTGGGAGCCTCTTTTTTGGGATCTATTGATATTCAAGTGAGGCCGGCCTGCGTAGGGCGGTCGCTACCGGTACTCGCGTAGCAAAAGTACGCTGCGTTCCGGTTCTCTCAAACCGCCATTCCCGGCTCGGCCTGACAGATCCCGAGGGCGCCTAATCCTAGCTCTCGACGGAAGCCTGCTCGGCTATCGCCGAAAGCACGCCGCGCACATCGAGCGTGCTGAACGGCTTTTCCAGGATCTGCGGCCGCTGGTGCGGCGGCAGCGCCTCGATCTCGGCCTTGGCACCGATGAGATCGCCGGTGACCAGCACGAAGCACTGCGCCAGCGCCGGCCGTTCGGCGAGCAGCTCGCGATAGATCGATATGCCACTGGTGCCGGGCATGCGCAGGTCGGAAAAGACGATGTCGGGCGGCATCTGACCGCTGAGGATCGACGCCGCCGATGTCCAGGCCGGCACCACCCGCGACTTGACGCCCATCAACTCCAGTATGTCGGAGAGCGAGCCGGCGACGTCGGGCTCGTCGTCGATGATCAGCGCGTGGCGCAGGCCGCTCGAACGTGTCGGGCTGTCCGTGCCGGCAGCCGGGCCGGCGGTAATCGCCGGCAGTTGGACGACGAAGCGGGCACCGTGCGGCTGCACCTCCTCGAACCAGATGTTGCCATTGTGCCGCTCGATGATCGACTTCGAGATCGACAGGCCGATGCCGGTGCCGACGCCGACCGGCTTGGTCGTGAAATAGGATTCGAAGATGCGTGAACGGATCGCGTCCGGCACGCCCGGCCCGTTGTCCTCGACGGAGAAGCCCGGATTGCCGCGCTCGCTGCGAAACGTGCGCACCTTGATCAGCCGGTCGCCGGCGACGCCGGCCAGCGCATGCTGGCTGTTGACGAGGAAGTTGGCGGCCACCTGCGTCACATGATCGGCATCGGCCATGGCCAGCAGCGGGCCGGCGGCGAAATCGGTGTCGATGATGATGCCGCTGGAGCGCGCGCCATAGGCGGTGACTTCCAGCGCGGCGCGGATCACCTGGTTGAGATCGGTCTCGGCCTGCTCGGTCGGATGCAGGCGCACCATCGACAGGAAGCTCTTGACGATGCGGCCGCACCGCTCCGCCGCCGCGCGCACCTTCTCGGCGCGCACCTTGGTCTGCGGGTCGCTGGCGAACTCATGCAGCAGCGTCGACTGCGCGACGACGACGGCAAGCGGATTGTTGAGCTCATGCGAGACGCCGGCCAGCAGCGAGCCCATGGCCGCCATCTTCTCGTTCTGGTGCAGCTTCTCACGCTGGCGGCCGATCTCCTCCTCGGCGCGCAGCTTGTCGCGCAGGTCGCGGATCGAGCCGAAGATCAACCGACGGTCGGCGACCCGCATCTCGGTTGCGGTCAGCTCGATCGGGAATACCTCGCCGACGGAATTTTGGGTCACGGTCTCCAGCCGCTGGCCGACCATCGGCGAACCGCGGCCCGACATGTATTCGGCGCCCGAGGCATAGCCCTTGCGGTAGTAGATAGGCACGATGGTGTCGAGCAGGTCCTTGCCGAGAATGTCGCTGCGCTGGAAGCCGAACATCTTCTCGGCCGCCGGGTTGAACTCGATGATCGAGCCGGTCTCGTCGATGACGACGATGGCGTCGAGGGAGGCCTGCAGCATGGTGCGGCGGATGACCTCGCTGGCATGGGCGTCGGAGGGCGAATGCTCGATAGCGTCGCCGATGGCGAGCGCGATGATGTGTAGCGTCGCCTCTTCCTCGTCGGTCCATTCGCGCTCGGCGACGCAGTCGTTGACCGCCAGCGTGCCCCAGAGGTGACCGTGCGCGAAAACCGACACCGACAGGAACGACTTGATGTTCTGCTTCTCGAAGTCGGCCCTCAGGAAACCGTCGAGGTCGCGGGTATGGCCGGCAAACACCTTGCCTTGCCGCTCGTCCTCCTGCAGCCGCTCCAGCAGCGGGTCCGAATTGATGATCGACTGCATGATGACGGTGGGAGAGGCGAGTTCGCCGCCAAAGTCGGGATTGATCCAGTAGGCCGAGACCGACTGGGCGAAGCCTTGGCCGGGAAGCTCGCGCAGCCGAAACAGGATGCCGCGCTGGCAGTCCATGGCGCGGCAGAGCGTCTCCAGGATGACGTCCATCTCGCGCTGCCAGTCGCCGGCCTCTCGGAGCCGGCGCACGACGCGGACAGCCGCCATTGCCGCGCCCTGGCGGGTGGCTTGCGTGTCGGTGCGCGCGGCTGCAGCAGTCATGTCTAACAAGTCACCCAGGGCCAGATCGGCAAGATATGAAATTGAGCACACAGGCTCGGAAAAATCGACCACGGTTTCCCGCAGGAACCATACGCAGGGCCAAAATGCTACAGCGTTCTTTGCGCATCCGGAAGGACGCGCGGCGTCGATGGTTGCGGATCTGGAAAATCCCGGGCCGTCATCGCCACATGACGGCACCTCAAATCGATCCAGGCCGCCCTGGCTCGGGCCTAGTTGCCGTCGCCGGCGGGGAGCGAGAAGATATAGCCTTCGCCGCGCACCGTGCGCAGGAATTTCGGGTTGGCCGGATCGGCCTCGATCTTCTTGCGCAGCCGCATGATGCGGATGTCGACCGCGCGCGACGATTCGGGGTCCTCGACGAAGCCGATCGCCTCGGAGATCGCGGCCCGCGTCAGCAGCCGGTTGGCGCGGGTCAGGAAAACTTCCAGCACGTCGAACTCGCTCTTGGCCATGTCGACCACCGCGCCGTTGGCGCCGGTGACCAGCCTGCCGTCGAGATCGGCATGGAAGGCGCCGAAGCTCATGCGCCGGCCAGTGCCGGTTTCAGGCTTGGCCGCCTGGGGCTCCGCCGGTTGCGGAACGCGGCGCAGCACGCTGCGCACCCGTGCGAGCACCTCGCGCAGCTCATAGGGCTTGACGATGTAGTCGTCGGCGCCGAGCTCCAGCCCGACGATGCGATCGAGCGCGGTGCCGGCAGCGGTGGCGTAGATGATGCCGATCGGGGTCTTAGAGCGCAGCCAGCGACCGAACGACAGGCCGTCCTCGCCGGGCATGGCGATGTCGAGGATGGCGAGATGAAAGGATTGCGTCTCAAGCAGGGTCCGCGCCGCGGCGGCACTTTCGGCCGTCGCCACGTCATAGCCGCTGGCGCCGAGATACTCGGCGACGGCATCCCTCAGGTCAGGCTCGTCCTCGACGACGACAATTCTTGCCCGCACTATGCTCTGGCTCCCGCTTTCAGCGGAAAGTAGATTGGGTATAAACATGATGTCCAGCACTCATCTTGAGATGTCTGTCGCAGGGTGGAGAAAAATGGCCGCACGATCCGTCATCGCGCTCGTTTCCGTCGCCGAAGTGGTGGCGGGCGACCTTGCCGACCATCTCGAGCGGCGCGGTCATGACGTGCGCGCGGCGCGCCAGCCCTGGGAAGCGGAATCGCTGCTTTCGGCCAAGGGCATCGATGTGGTGGTTGTCGGCGACAGTGTGAGCCAGGCCGAGGGGCGCGATCTGCTTCGGCGCTTTGGCGGCGAGGGCGGCCCCGACTTCATCCTGATCTGCCGGCCGGCCGATCTTGTCGACAAGGTGCTGGCGCTCGAGCTCGGTGCCGCCGACGTCGTCGAGAGCCCGCTCAACGTCAGGGAACTGGCCGCGCGCATCGGCGGCCTGCTGGCGCGGCGCGGCAGGGCCGCCGGAGAACTGATCGTGCTGGAAAACGCGACCGTCGATCTGCGGTCGGCGATGGTGATGCACCGCTCGGGCGCGGAAGACCAGCTTTCGCCCGGCCAGGTGGCGCTGCTCAAGCTGTTTCTGGCAAGTCCCCGCAAGGTGCTGACGCGCGACGACATCATCGCCGCGGCGCCGGCCGAAAATGCCGACGCCTTCGACCGCTCGATCGATTCGCGCATCGTGCGGCTGCGCCGCAAGCTCGACACCGAAACCATCACCACGATACGCGGCGCCGGCTACCGGTTCGACCCGCCGACGCAGCGCGTCGATTGAATCAGCCAGACTGTTCGATTGTTTCAGCATCGGACCGGTTTCCATTCTGGTCCGATGCTCTCGCTCAGCGCAGCACGATGGCCGAAGGGCCGGATGGCGCATCGCTGGCGATGGCGACCACCTCAGCCTGGGCACGGTCGCGCAAGAGGACAGTGGCAAGGCCGGCAAAGCCCAGAAGGCCTTGCGCGTAGAGCAATGCGGAAAGCACGGCTGCGGCAGATTTCGTGTTCATTGGCTCCATCCCTTCAACTATGCGGTTTCGCTTCAGGAAACCCCCGAAGCGCCCGCGCCGCCCACGGAGCCCCCCGCAGCGGCGCGGGCCTTCGGTCCTCTCGGCAGCAAGTAGCCGGAGGCGCCGCGCATCCACTTCAGCCGAAGGCCGACCCGCCAGAGGGCCTTCAGCCGGTTAACGCGCAGGCTGGACACGATCCAGACCGTGGCGATGAACAGCGCGGCATGCAGCGTCGAAATCTCGCCGGAATTCATGGCCGCAAGTGTCGTCGCCGGGTTGCCGGCAACAGAGCCGACACCGCCGAGGACGATTGCAGCGACGCTTATCCGGAGAAGCCAGGAGCGTAGGTTCGTTTTCCTGCCCATTTTCGTTTTGCTGTCGTCTGTTCCCGTTGCGTCAACTGTGCTGCCGGCTTGTATCGGGATCATGCCGCACGGGCTGCGCTTTGTTGCAGGCTGGTTTCGGCGCCGGCCGTATCGCTTTCATATCAGAGACATACGCGCTTTCGTTTGGGGGCTTTGCAGCCTCAAGCCGGTAACCAGGCGTTAACCATGCGGCCTGCGACCGACCACGCCCAACGTCGGGCTTGTTAACCAGGGGAAACAGATTCGAAACAAATGTGCGCATCAAGCGAAATCGGCTTGAAACATCGCCCAGCGATAAGTCCGGCATCGAATTGGAGCCGGCCCCGACCGGCAGAGAGAGGGGACAACATGAGCACCACCATTTCCGCCAGGCTTATCAACATCACCGCCGCTGCCCTGACTGGCGCGGCCCTGCTTTTCGGCGCCGGCAGCGGCGCCGCCCACGCCAACCAGATCCTGGCGCGCGTCTCGCTTTCGCAGCAGACCATGGAAGTGCTGGTGGACGGCCGGCCGACCTTCGCCTGGAAGGTCTCGACCGGCGACAGGTCGCATGTCACGCCGACCGGCTCGTTCAAGCCGACACGCATGCACGAGATGTGGTATTCGAAGAAGTACGACAACGCGCCGATGCCGCATTCGGTGTTCTTCAGCGGCGGCTACGCCGTGCATGCGACCTATGCCATCAAGCGCCTCGGACAGCCGGCCTCGCATGGCTGCGTGCG
This sequence comes from Mesorhizobium sp. M4B.F.Ca.ET.017.02.2.1, assembly GCF_003998955.1. Classification (NCBI taxonomy): domain Bacteria; kingdom Pseudomonadati; phylum Pseudomonadota; class Alphaproteobacteria; order Hyphomicrobiales; family Phyllobacteriaceae; genus Mesorhizobium; species Mesorhizobium sp. M4B.F.Ca.ET.017.02.2.1. The sequence continues at coordinate 6,305 of NZ_RZOF01000019.1, forward strand.
GCTGCACCCGGATGCTGCGGCCGATTTCTACCAGCTCGTCCAGGCCTTCGGCCCGTCGAACACCAGCATCGTCATCGTCAAGTAGCTGGCTGTGGTCGAAGGCGGCGAGGAGGGTCGGCAAAACCTCCTCTCATCCGTTCCGCCTCCCGCCTGAAGAGGCATTGCTTCTTCCGCGGTAAACGCCCAACCAAAAAAGAGGCCGGAATTTTCCGGCCTCTTTTTTTGTCTTTCGTTTCCGTCAGTCCTGCAGCGCCGGCATCAGGTTGGGATCCGGCTTCTCGGCATGATGCGGCAGGTCCTTGCTGGCGATGAAGGTGTAGAACATCGGCACCACGAACAGCGTGAACATGGTTCCGACCAGGATGCCGGTGAAAATCACCAGGCCCATCGAATAACGGGCGGCGGCGCCGGCGCCGCTGGAGGTGATCAACGGCACGACGCCGAGCGCCATCGCCGCCGTGGTCATCAGGATCGGCCGCAGCCGGACCTTGGCCGAAGCGACAATCGCGTCGCGCCGACGCATGCCATGCAGCTCGCGCTGCTGGTTGGCGAACTCGACCAGCAAGATGCCGTGCTTGGTGATCAGGCCGATCAGCGTGATCAGGCCGACCTGGGTGTAGATGTTGAGCGTGCCGAGCCCGATATTGAGCGGCACGATGGCGCCGAAGATCGACAGCGGCACCGCCATCATGATGATCAGCGGGTCGCGGAAGCTTTCGAACTGCGCCGCCAGCACCAGGTAGATGACGAGCACGGCCGCGGCGAAGGCGATCATGATCGTGTTGCCCTGCTCCTTCTCCTGCCGGGACTGGCCGGCATAGTCGACGAAGAAGGTTTCGGGCAGCGTCTCCTTGGCGATGTCCTCGATCGCCTTCAGCCCGTCGCCGGTGGTGACACCGGGCAGCGGCAGGGCCGAGATCGTCGCCGAGTTCAGCTGGTTGAACTGCTCGATCGCGGCGGGCGCCGCGTTGGTGGAAATCTTCACCACCGCCGACAGCGGCACCATGTCGCCCGAGGCGCTGCGGACGAAATACTGCGACAGCTTTTCCGGGTTGTCGCGGAATTCCTGCGGCACCTGCGGGATGATGTCGTAGCTGTTGGAGTCACGGTCGAACTGCGCCACCTCGGCGCCGCCGACGAGCAGCGTCAGCGTGCGGCCGATATCGGCGATCGGCAGGTTGAGAGCCGCCGCGCGGTCGCGGTCGATCGTGACCGTCACCTGCGGCGCGTCATAGGACATCGAGTTCTGCACGACGATGAAGCGGCCGGAGGCCTGCGCCTTGTTCTTGATATCCTCGGCCGCCTGGTAGACTTCGGAGGCGTCGCCGGTGGAACGCACCACAAAGGAGATCGGCAGGCCGCCGCCCGAACCGGGCAGCGTCGGCGGCGCGAAGACGAATGCCTCGACGCCGGCCACCTTGGCAAGCCGGCCGGTGATGTCCTCCTGGATCTCCTTCGAGCTGCGGCTGCGCTCGGCCCAGTCCTTGAAGGCGAAGCCGACGAAGGCGCCGTTGGTGGCGCCGCCGAAGGCGACGGCCGAGAACTGCGCGCGCGTCTCGGGGATGTCCCTGACCAGGCCGAGGATCTGATTGACGTAGGTCTCGGTATAATCTGAGGTCGCATAGCGCGGCGCGGTCACGATCGAGAGCAGGAAGCCCTGATCCTCCTCCGGCGCCAGTTCGCTCGAGGTCTTGGTGAACATGAAGCCGGTGAGCGCGACCAGCGCGACCACGATCAGCAGCGTCACCGGACGGTTTCTGAGCGAACTGGTGACCATCCTCTCGTAGACGCGCTCGACGCGGCCGAAAGTGCCGTCGACAATGCGCTGGAAACGGCTGTGCGAGCCTGCCTTGAGGATGCGCGCCGACATCATCGGCGTGATGGTGATGGCGATGATGCCCGAAAGCACCACCGAGCCGGCAAGCGTCACCGCGAATTCGCGGAACAGCGCGCCGGTGAGGCCGCCGGTGAAGGCGAGCGGGGCGAACACGGCAGCCAGCGTGATGGTCATGGCGACAATGGCGGACAGGATCTCGCGCATGCCGTTGAACGCCGCCTGCATCGGCGACATGTGATCCTCTTCCATGTGGCGATGGATGTTTTCCACCACCACGATGGCGTCGTCGACGACGAGGCCGATGGCCAGCACCATGGCGAGCAGCGACAGTAGGTTGATGGAGTAGCCGACCGCAAACAGCAGGAAGCAGACGCCGATCAGCGACAGCGGAATGGTGACGATAGGCATCATCACCGAGCGGAACGAGCCGAGGAAGAGCAGGATGACGACGATGACGATGGCCACCGCCTCGCCGATGGTCTTGAACACTTCCTCGATCGAGGCGCTGATCTGCTCGGTGGAATCGTAGACGACCTCGATCGACATGCCTTGCGGCAGCGTCTCCTGGATCGTCGGCACCAGCTTGTGGATCGCCGCCGCCGTGGTCAGCGGATTGGCGGCCGGCGTCGGGAAGATGGCAAGGAAGGTGCCGGGCTTGCCATTGAAGCTCACCCTGGTGTCGGTGCTTGCCGCGGCAAGCTCGACGCGCGCCACGTCGCGCAGCCTGACCACATTGCCATCCTTGGAGCGCAGCGGCAGGGCGGCAAAAGCCTCCGGCGTCTGCAAGGTCGAGCGTACGGTGATCGAGGAGACGACGTATTCGTTCTCGGTGTTGCCGGGCGCCGACAGGAAGTTGCTGTCGTTGATGGCGGTCAGCACCTCGGCAGCCGTCACGCCGCGCGCGGCAAGCTTGACCGGGTCGATCCACACCCGCATCGAATATTCCTCGGCGCCGAAGATCTGCACGTCGGCGACGCCCTCGACCGTCGACATGCGCGGGCGGATGACACGCTCGATATATTCGGTCAGCTGCTCCTTCGTCATGTTCGGATTCTGCATCGAGATGTACATCATCGCGAACTCTTGCCCGGTGCCCTTGACGATCACCGGATCCTTGGCGGCGTCAGGCAAAGTGCCGCGCACGCCCTGCACCTTGGACAGGACTTCGGTCAGCGCCACATCGGGATTGGAGCCGAGCTTCATCTGAACAACAACGGTGCTGGACGACGGCCGGCTCGAAGAGGTGACGTAGTCGATGTTCTCGGTCGAGGCGACGGCGCGGGCGATCGGGGCGGAGATGAAGCCCTGGATCAGGTCGGCGCTGGCGCCGGGATAGGCCGTGGTGATCGTGATGGCGGTTTCCTCGACCTTCGGATACTGCCGGATCGACAGGTTGAAGATGCCCTGGAAACCCAGCAGCAGGATCATGCAGGCAAGCACGGTCGACAGGACCGGCCGGCGGATGAAGATGTCGGAGAAATTCATTGCTGTGCGGCCTGCTTGTTTGCCGGCTTGGTCGGATCGATCGTGTTGTCGACAGCAACGGACATGCCGTTGAAGAGCCGGTTCTGGCCGGCGGTGACGACCTCATCGCCGGCGGCGATGCCCTCCAGGATCTCGACCATGCCGGCATTGCGGCGGCCGGGCTTGACGAAGACCTGGGCAAGCACGAGCTCCGGCTTTTCGCCCTCCGCCGGCTTGGCCGCGGCATCGGCGGGCTTTTCGTCCGGCTTGGCCTGCGGGGTTGAGCCGGTCTTTGTCGCGTCCGGCTTCTCTTCGGGCTTGGCCGCCGGGGCGGCAGCGCCGGCCGCGGGCTTTGCCGGACGGACGACGAAGACGAAGTCGCCATAGAGGCTGTAGGTCAGGGCCGTCTGCGGCAGGCCGAGGACATTCGGCTCCTCCGGCAGTTCGACGCGCACCTGGACGAACTGGCCCGGCGTCAGCTTGCCTTCGGGATTGGCGACCTCGGCGCGGATCGAGACCAACCGGCTCGCCGGGTCGATCTTGGGATCGATGCCGCGAATGGCGCCGGCGAACGGCATGTCGCTGCTGCCGCCGCCGATGCCAAGCCGCACCGTCTGGCCGATCTTGAGCAGCGGCAGCTGCTGTTCAGGCACCGAGAAGTCGACCCGCATGGTGTCGAGGTCCTGCAGGGTCACCACCGAGGAACCGGTGGCGAGATATTGGCCAAGGTCGATCTTGGGGATGCCGACCGTGCCGGCGAAGGGCGCCGTCAGCTGCTTCTGGTCGAGCACCGCCTGCAGCTTGTTGACCTGCGAGGCGGAGGCCGACGCGGTCGCCCGCGCGGTGTCGAGCGTGGCGTCGGTGCCGACGCCGCGCCGCTGCAATTCGATGGCGCGTTCCAACGCCGTCTGGTCGGACACGTTCTGCGCCTTGGCCGCCGCGAGATCGGCGCGCTCGACGGCATCGTCGAGCTGCAGCAGCACGGCGTTGTCGGCAACCTTCTGGTTGGCGTGGAACATGATGCTCTTGACGATGCCGGCGGTTTCAACGGTCAGATCGACGCCGCGCACGGCGCTGACGGTGCCGATCGCCTCGACGCCGGGCGTCCAGTCGGACGGTTTGACGATGACCGTCGACACGGTCGCCGCAGGCGGCTTCATGGTGGCGAAATACTGCTTGATCGCGCTGTCGCGAAACAGGTTGAAGCCAACGATGCCGCCGCACACCAGGATGAGCAGAAGCAAAATTCCGGTGATGATCAAGAAGCGCTTCACGAACAGTCCCCCTCGGCCGGCGTCCGGCATAGTCGTCGAACAGCGGGACAAATATCGAAGACAGGTCCCGCTTTCAAATGATGGCGATCTTACTGTACCGTCTGGACGGTGTTGTCAATTCCGCCTAGGCTAATGTAAGGGGGAGACACCGATGAAAGCCCGCAGAGCAAATTCGCGTGACAGGATACTCGCCGCCGCCGCCGACGTGGCGCGCGAGGCGGGGCCGGGCAGCCTGTCGCTGGACGCCGTCGCCAGCCGCGCCGGCGTCTCGAAGGGCGGCCTGCTCTACAATTTCCCGACCAAGGCCAAGCTGATGCAGGGCCTGGTGGAGGACTATCTGAAGGCGTTCGAGCAGGCGCTGGAGACGCGCACGGCGGACGCAGGCGGCGAGACGCCGCTCGAGGCCTATATCCGGCTTTCGGCCAATGATTGCGAGGAGCCGCAGCCTTCCGCCTCATGGATATTCTCGGCGATCGCCGAGGATCCGGATTTCCTGACGCCGATAAAATCCTTCAAGCGGCAGCTGTTCGAGCGGCTGAAGGGCGAGACGAACGACCTCAAGGCGCTGCTGGTCTGCTTTCTCGCCATCGAGGGGCTTCGCAGCATGAATCTCTTTGATTCCGATGTGCTTTCGCCGGACGAGCGCAGGCTGCTGCTGGCGTCACTGCTGGAGATCGCCAAGGTGAATTGACGCTGGCCGCGACAGGCTAGGCCAACTATCAACCACTCGCCCAAGTTGGTCTGGTAAGCCGTCGCACCTAGCGAAGCGGGGATCCCGAGACCGGATCATCCGCTCAATCAAACCGGCGGCGCGAGGTGCGCGAGACGCGCAGGAGGATTATGTTGCACGGCACCATGACAATCCCATGTCACGCCCGGCGAGCGCCAGTGCGCGCGCTCCCGGACGGCATCACAACATTGTAATCGCACCGACATATGGCCATGGCATTGTTATGTTGCGGCGCACAAACTATGTGCGGCAATATCCCGTTCCACCTGTCGCGAGATCATCATGGGTTCCCTGTCCTCGAAGAACGCCCTCGTCACCGGCTCAACCAGCGGTATCGGTCTGGCAATCGCCCGCGCCTTTGCCGCCGAGGGCGCCAATGTCACCATCAATGGACTCGGCGATGCCGCTGCGATCGAGCAGGAGCGCGCCGGCATCGAGAAGGATTTTGGCGTCAGGTGCCGCTATTCAGACGCCAACATGATGGATGGCGCGGCGGTCAGCGCCATGGTGCGTGAGGCCGAAGAGGCGTTCGGCAGCCTCGACATCCTGGTCAACAATGCCGGAATCCAGCATGTCGCGCCGATCGACGAGTTTCCCGACGACAAATGGGAAGCGATCATCCGCATCAACCTGCTGGCGGCCTTCTATGCGATCAAGGCAGCACTTCCCGGCATGAAGGCGCGCAAATGGGGCCGCATCATCAACACGGCCTCGGCGCACGCGCTGGTCGCCTCGCCGTTCAAATCGGCCTATGTCTCGGCCAAGCACGGCATCGCCGGCCTCACCAAGACGGTGGCGCTGGAGGTTGCGCAGAATGGCATCAGCGTCAACGCCATCGCGCCGGGCTATGTCTGGACGCCGCTGGTCGAAAAGCAGATCCCCGACACGATGAAGGCGCGCGGCATGACCGAGGAGCAGGTCAAGCACGACGTGTTGCTCGCGGCACAGCCGACCAAGGAGTTCGTCACCGTGGACGAACTCGCCGCGCTGACGCTGTTCCTTTGTTCGGACGCGGCCAAGCAGATCACCGGCACGACCTTGCCGATGGATGGCGGCTGGACGGCGCAGTAGGCGCCGTCTCCCGCGGCGCGGGCGCCGTTTGCGAAAGCGTCTTTCTTGACAAGGCGAGAGGATCGTTCCAGCATTGCGGCAAGGGGTTCATCGCGATGACCCCGTGAGGCGTCAGCCCAACGATCGCGTCCAAGCTCTCTCTTTCCGGAGGTGGACGCCATGCCGTCAACGACCGAAATCACCGTACAGCAACTTTCCCGCCTCGTCGGCTTACCGGACGCGCCCGTCCTCATCGATGTGCGCATCGACGAGGATTACCAGGCCGATCCGCGCCTGCTGCCGGCATCCTGCCGGCGCAATTTCAGAACCGTCGCGAACTGGGCGGGGGAGTTCACCGGCTCCAGGGTGGTCATCATCTGCCAGAAGGGGCAAAAACTCTCGCAAGGCGTGGCAGCCTGGCTGCGCCATGAAGGCATCGAAGCGGAATCGCTGGAAGGCGGTTTCGAGGCCTGGGCGGCGGCCAAGGCGCCGCTGGTCACGGCCGGCGCGATACCGCCGCGCGACGACAAAGGCCGCACGGTCTGGGTGACACGGGCGCGGCCCAAAGTCGACCGCATCGCCTGCCCCTGGCTGATCCGCCGCTTCGTCGATCCCGAAGCGGTGTTCCTGTTCGTCGACGCGGCCGAAGTGCCGGCGGTGGCCGACCGCTTTTCGGCGGTTCCCTTCGACATCGACAATGTGTTCTGGAGCCATCGCGGCGAGCGCTGCACCTTCGATACGATGATCGAGGAGTTCGGCCTCGCCTCCGAAGCGCTCGATCGCCTGGCGCTCATCGTGCGTGCGGCCGACACGGCGCGGCTCGATCTCGTGCCGCAAGCGGCGGGCTTCCTCGCCGCGTCGCTCGGCCTGTCGCGCATGTTCCGCGACGATCTCGAGCAGCTCGAGGCCGGCATGCTCCTCTATGACGCTTTCTTCCGCTGGTGCCGCGACGCCACAGAGGAAACGCACAACTGGCCGAGCGGGAGCAAGCCGTCATGAACGACCTCGCGGCGGACGACGATGCCGAGGCCGCCGTGCCGGCGGCGCCGAGCTTCAGGGAGGCGGTGCGTCTGTGGGCGAAGATCGGTCTGCTCTCCTTCGGTGGGCCGGCCGGGCAGATCGCCCTGATGCACAAGGAGCTGGTCGAGGAGCGCCGCTGGATCGGCGAGCAGCGTTTCCTGCATGCGCTCAACTACTGCATGCTCCTGCCCGGGCCGGAGGCGCAGCAGCTCGCCGTCTATATAGGCTGGCTGCTGCACCGGACCGCCGGCGGCCTCGTCGCCGGCATCCTGTTCGTGCTGCCGGGAGCGGTCGTGATGCTCTGCCTCAGCAGCTTCTACATGCTCTACAACGACGCGCCGGTGATCGAGGCGCTGTTCTTCGGCGTCAAGGCGGCGGTGCTGGCGGTGGTCGTCGAGGCCGTCATCCGCATCGGCAGGCGGGCGCTCAAGAACCGGGCGATGGTGGCGATCGCGGTCGCCGCCTTCCTCGCCATCTATGTCGTCAAGCTGCCGTTCCCGCTGATCATCCTGCTGGCTGGGTTAACCGGGTGGGTCGGCAACCGCCTCGTGCCGGGCCTGTTTTCCGGATCCGCCCATGGCAAGGACACCAAACAGGACAGCCGGGGCGTTGTCGACCTGATGTTCGAGCGCGGCCAGCTCGGACACACCAGGCCAACGAAATGGCACGCGCCGCGCACCATCGCCATCTGGCTGCCGATCTGGCTGGGGCCGGTAGCGCTGATTGCGGCGCTGACCGGCCCGGCCAGCGTCTGGACGCAGCTCGGCAGCTTCTTCAGCGTCATGGCGGTCGTGACCTTCGGGGGCGCCTATGCGGTTCTCGCCTATGTCGCGCAGGCGGCGGTGTCGTCGTTCGGCTGGCTGGCGCCTGGCGAGATGGTCGACGGCCTCGGCCTGGCGGAGACGACGCCGGGGCCGCTGATCCTGGTGCTGCAGTTCGTCGGCTTCGTCGCCGCCTACCGTCACGCCGGCGCGCTCAGCCCGCTGCTTGCCGGGTCGCTCGGATCGTTGCTGACGCTCTGGGTCACCTTCGTGCCTTGCTTCTTCTGGATCTTCCTCGGCGCGCCCTACATCGAGCAGCTGCGGCAGAACAAGGCACTGTCGGCGGCGCTCGGCGCGATCACCGCGGCCGTCGTCGGCGTGGTGATGAACCTCGCGCTGTGGTTCGCGCTGCATGTCGTCTTCGGCACGGTGCGCAGCGTCGGCGTCGGCATGGAGATCCCCGTTCTGGCGTCGCTCGATTGGCGCGCGGCGCTGCTGTCGTTGGCGGCGATGGTCGCCATGCTCAGGCTGAAGGTCGGCATGCTGCCGACGCTGGTTGCATCGGCGCTGGCGGGGCTGGCGCTGCAGGCGCTCTGACCTCGGCGACATCAGCACCCGCTCTCTGGTGGCGGCACTGCAGCAGCGCGTCGATCCGGTCGCGACCGGGGCGATCACGGCAGGGTGATTTCCAGTCCGATCGAACGGCATGGTGTTGTCGGCAGCCGGCATCGAAGGCTACACGGATTGTCGCGTGTGCCCGCAACGATGCCCGGCTGCACGATTGTCTTTCGAGTTGGAACGCAACATGACGCTGACGCGCCGCAAATTTCTGAATACCACGGCGGTGGCCGGCGCGGCAGGGATCGGGCTGTCGGCCATGGGGAAGTTGGTCAGCCGGGCATTGGCCGGGCCCGATCCGGTGACGCTGAAGACGGCCAGGATCGAGGCGAAGCTGATGGATGTCGGCCGGACCAGGGATGTCCTGACCTATGGCGAGGCCGGCATGCCGCCGGTGCTCAGGATGAAGAAGGGCGAGCCCTTCGCCGCGCGGCTGATCAACGGCATCGACGATCCGACGACGATCCATTGGCACGGCATCCGCGTCCCCAACAAGATGGACGGGGTGCCGTTCCTGGTGCAGCCCTATGTCTACACCGGCGATCATTTCGACTATCAGTTCACGCCGCCGGACGCTGGCACCTTCTGGTATCACCCGCACTGCAACACGCTGGAGCAGATGGGTCACGGGCTGACCGGCGTGATCGTGGTCGAGAACCCCAACGATCCGCAATTCGATGCCGAAAAAGTGATCAATCTGCGCGACTGGCGCCTCGGCGACGACGGCCAGTTCATCGACCAGTTCCGGCCTCGCGACGCGGCAAGGGCGGGCACCTATGGAACGGTGCGAACCGCCAACTGGCTCGACCAGCCGCAATTCGACGCGCCGGCCGGCGGGCTGGTGCGGCTGCGGGCAGCCATCACCGACGTCACCCGCGTCTACGCCTTCCGTGTCGAGGGCGCCGAGGCGGCGGTGATCGCGCTCGACGGCAATCCGGTGCCGCAACGCTTCGCGCCCGACGCCTTGCAGCTTGGACCTGGCCAGCGGCTGGATCTCGCCATACGCATGCCCGACGACGAGGGCGCCATCGTCAGCCTGAGAGACGTCAGGGGCACCAAGCCCAAGATACTGGCGACGCTGCGCGCGGTCGGAAAGTCGCTCAAGCGCGACGTTCGCGATCTTGCGCCGCTGGAGGCCAATCCGGTGGCGGAGGTGGATGCCGCCAGCGCCCAGCACATTTCGCTGGCACTCAGCGCCACCGCGGAAAACGTTCCGGCTGACGGCATCTGCGGCTCGCTCGGCTACAGTTTCTGGGCGATCAACAAGGTGCCGTGGCCCGGCGACACGCCGGACCCGACCGCGCCGCTGGCCGACCTGAAGATCGGCCGAAGCTATGTCATCGACATGGAGAACCTGACGCCGCAATCGCATCCGATCCATCTGCACGGCATGAGCTTCAAGGTGCTGTCGTCGTCGACGCGCCCGGTCCAGCCGCTGGTCTCCGACACCTATCTCATCCAGCCCGACGAGAAGGTTCAACTGGGTTTCGTGGCCGACAATCCCGGTGACTGGCTGCTGCATTGCCACGTCATCGAGCACCAGAAGTCGGGGATGACGAGCTATATCCGGGTAACCTGAGGATTGCTCGCCGCAACGCATGACGGCGGCTCGCGTCGCGGGCAAAGGCGGTTTCGCAGCCGCTTGGACAAAGGCGCCGTCGCGCGTTTCCAAACTTGACCAGGATGCCATTTCCAAAACCTGCGACTGCGCATTTACAACTAACATGTTAGTGTGATAAAGCTGCCTGCATAGTGACATCAGGAGAGCTTTCGCAGTGACTTCGCGCTTTGGTCTTTCGGTCGCCCTGGCGACGCCTTTTCATGCGTCCGGGCAGATCGCGGTCCCCGCGATGGTCGCGCAGGCCAAGGCCTGCCTTGTCGCCGGGTGCGGCAGCGTCACGCTGTTCGGCACCACCGGCGAGGGCGCCTCGATCGGCACCGAAGAGCGGCGCCGGATCGTCGAGGCCATGCTGGCCGACGGCATCCCGGCGCATCAGCTCGTTTCCGGCGTGCTGGTCGATGCGGCCGAGGACGCGGCCGAGCAGGCGCGGCATGCGCTGCAGCTGGGCGCCCGCAACATCCTGCTGGCGCCGCCGAGCTATTTCAAGAATGTCGGCGAGGACGGGCTGTTCGGATGGTTCGCCGCCGTCTTCGCGGCGCTCGGTCCGCTGGCCCGCGACGTCCTGCTCTACAACATCCCGTCCGTCACCATGGTGCCGTTGCCGCTCGGCCTGATTGGCCGGCTGCGCGCCGCCTTTCCGAATGTGGTCGCGGGCGTCAAGGATTCGGGTGGCGACTGGACCTACAGCGAGGCGCTGCTTGCCGCGCATGGCGACCTGGTGATCCTGATCGGCGACGAGCGGCATCTGGCGAGGAGCGTGCGGCGGGGCGGGCAGGGCGCCATTTCCGGCATGGCCAATTTCGTTACCGGCGAGATCCGCGCCATGGCGGTGGACGGCCGCGACGATGCCCGGGTCGAGAATTTCGTGCTCGAACTGCTCAAGTTTCCGGTGATACCGGCGGTCAAGGCGATGCTGGCGCGCAGCACCGGCGACGACGGCTGGCTTGCCGTTCGTCCGCCGCTGGAGCCGACCTCCCAGCAGGGGCGCAAGCAGCTTGCCGCGGCCTACGACCAATTGTTTGCGACAGAGCCGGCCTGACCGGCAAAGGAAGCGCTGAATGGAAGACGGCAGCGAACCGGCAACCCTCAGGGAAAAGGCCTATGCCAGCTTTACGCGGCACTTGCTGGCGCGTGACCTGAGGCCCGGGCAATTCGTGTCGCAGCGCGAGCTGGTCGCCTTCACCGGGCTGCCGCTCGGCGCCATCCGAGAGATCGTGCCGCGGCTCGAGGCCGAGGGCCTGCTGACCACCATTCCGCAGCGCGGCATGCAGATCGCCCATATCGACATCAACCTGATCCGCGAGGCCTTCCAGTTCCGCCTGTTCATGGAGCGCGAGGCGGTGGCGCTGTTCACCGTCAGCGCCGCCGATGCCGAGCTCGCCCGTTTGCGGCGCGAGCATGAGGAGATGCTTGCCGAGGCGCTGGCGCAGCCGGCGACGCCGGAGATGGAAGCCAGGGCACAGACCATCGACTGGGCGATGCATGACACCTTCATCGACGCGCTCGACAACGAAATCATCGCCAAGGCCTATCTGGTCAATTCGGTGAAGATCCGGCTGATCCATCAGGAGCGGTTCCGCATCGACGGCCGCGTCGTGCCGGTCATGCGCGAGCACCTGGCGGTGATCGAGGCGATGGAAAGCCGCAACCCGCAAAAGGCGGTCGAGGCGATCAGCCTGCACATCGACAATGCGCGCCGGCTGGCGCTGCAGATCTGAGGGAAATGAGCCGCGCCGCGGCAGCGGCGCAATCCACAACGACAGCAACCCCGGGAGGAAGAAATGTCGTCCAATCCGTTCAGCCCAACCAGAAGGCAACTGCTTGCCGGAACAGCCGCTCTTGCCGCCGCCGGCCTCGCCGGCCTGCGCCCCAGCTTCGCCGCCGGCGTCGACTGGAAGCGCTTTGCCGGCACCACGCTCGACGTCAATCTGGTCAAGAGCCCGCGCAGCGACACGCTGATAAAGTATATCGCCGAGTTCGAGGAACTGACTGGCATCAAGGTCAATGCCGAGGCGACGCCCGAACAGCAGCAGCGCCAGAAGACGGTGATCGAGCTCAGCTCAGGCAAGCCGAGCTTCGACGTCGTGCATCTCAGCTACCACGTGCAGAAGCGGCAGTTCGAGAAGGGCGGCTGGCTGGCCGACATCTCCGGCTATCTCGCCGATCCGACGCTCACCGATCCGGCACTGGTCGAGAGCGACTTCGCCGATGCCGGCATGGTCTTCGCCAAGGATACGCAAGGCGTGCTGCGCTCGCTGCCGTTCTCGGTCGACTACTGGATCGTCTACTGGAACAAGGAACTGTTCGAGGCCAAGGGGCTGAAATATCCTGAGACCTTCGAGCAACTGGTGGCGGCGGCCGAGGCGCTGACCGATCCTTCGGCCAACACCTATGGCTTCGTCGCCCGCGGACTGAAGAACGCCAACACGCCGGTGTGGACGTCGCTGATGCTGGGCTACGACATGACGCCGCTCGATGCCGAGGGCAAGCTGCGCACGCTGTCTCCCGAGGCGGTCGAAGCGGCCGGCCTCTACCAGCGGCTGATGACCAAATCGGCGCCTCCCGGCGTCACCGGCTTCAACTGGGCCGAGGCGCAGTCGGCCTTCCTGCAGGGCAAGATCGGCATGTGGTTCGACGGCGTCGGGTTCGCGCCGCCGATGGAAAATCCTGAAAAGTCGCGGGTCGTCGGCAAGGTCGGCTACGGCGTCATGCCGAAGGGCCCCAAGGCGCATGCCTCCGGCACGTTCGGCGACGGCATCGGCGTCACCGCCGCCAGCGAGAAGAAGGAAGCGGCCTATCTGTTCTGCCAATGGGCGGTGTCGCCGGCCATGGGCGCGCGGCTGCTGCAGGCCGGGGCCGGGGTGCCGTTCCGCAAATCGGTGCTGGAGGATCCCAAGGTGCGCGAGGGCGTCACCATGCCGGCAAGCTGGCTCGACGCCGTGGTCGGCTCCGGCAATGTCAGCCGGCTGGCGCTGCCGGTCATCATCCCGGTCACCGAGTTCCGTGACATCTATGGCGTGGCGCTGAGCAACATGATCGCCGGCGCCGATCCGGCGGACGAGCTGAAGAAGGCCACCGACCAGTTCCAGCCGGTCCTGGACCGGAGCGAGCAAGGCTGATGTCCGCCACCACCCCAGAACGGACCGGGGTGACGATGGAAGCCATGGAAGGGAGCCAGACGGTGCGTCTGGCTCCCAACTACTGGCCCTTCGTCCTGCCGGCGCTCGTCGTCGTCGGCGCGGTGATCGTCTTTCCCTGGGCATTCACGCTGTGGATGAGCGTCAACAGCTGGACGCTCGGCCAGTCGCGCAGCTTTGCCGGGATGGACAACTATCTGCGCCTGGCGGGCGACCCGCGGTTCTGGGAATCGCTCTGGCACACGCTTACCTACACCTTCCTGTCGGTCGTCGCGCCGATGTTCCTCGGCACGGTCGCGGCGCTGATCTTCGATGCGAAGGTTCCGCTGCGCGGCCTGCTGCGCGGCGTCTTCGTGATGCCGATGATGGCGACACCGGTCGCCGTGGCGCTGGTGTGGACGATGATGTTTCATCCGCAGCTCGGCGTGCTCAACTATCTCTTGTCGCTGGTCGGTATCCCGCCGCAGGAATGGATCTTCAATGCCAGGAGCGTCATTCCCTCCCTGGTCGCGGTCGAGACCTGGCAGTGGACGCCGTTGGTGATGCTGATCGTGCTGGGCGGGCTGGCCTCGGTGCCGCGCGAGCCGTTCGAGAGCGCTGAGATCGACGGCGCCAACGCCTGGCAGCAGTTCCGCTACCTGACCTTGCCGATGATCGCGCCGTTCCTGATGATTGCCGTCATCATCCGCACCATCGATGCGCTGAAGAGCTTCGACATCATCTACGCCATGACCCAGGGCGGTCCGGGGACCGCGTCGGAAACCATCAACATCTATCTCTACAACACCGCCTTCTCCTACTACGACATCGGCTACGGCTCGGCCATGGCCGTGGTGTTCTTCGTCGTGATCGTGGCGCTGTCCTTCGTCCTGTTAATGCTGCGCCAGCGCTCGCAATGGATCAACGCGGAGGGCAAATAGATGACGTCGCAGCTCCTCAACCGGATCGGTCTGTTCTTCGCGGCCCTGGTGCTCGTCTCGCCAGCGATCCTGTTCTTCCTCTGGATGATCTCGCTGTCGCTGAAATTCGAGATCGACAACGGCGCCTATCCGCCGATCCTGATCCCCGAGCGCTTCGCGTGGTCGAACTATGTGAAGGTGTTCGAGGAGAACAACTTCCTGCTCTATCTGTGGAATTCGGTGCTGGTCACCGGCACGGCGACGCTGCTGGCGCTCCTGATCGGCGTGCCGGCGGGCTACGGCATCGCGCGGCTCAAGGCCGAGCGCTCGGCCGTCGTCATCATGATCGCCCGCATGACACCCGGGCTGTCCTACCTGATCCCGCTGTTCCTGTTGTTCCAGTGGATCGGCATCCTCGGCACGCTGTGGCCGCAGATCATCATCCATCTGGTGGTGACCGTGCCGATCGTCGTCTGGGTGATGATCGGTTATTTCGAGACGACGCCGATGGAGCTGGAGGAAGCGGCCAGCATCGACGGCGCCAGCTCCTGGCAGGTGTTCCGGCTGGTGGCGCTGCCGATCGCCAAGCCGGGCATCGTCGTCGCCTTCATCCTGTCGGTCATCTTCTCGTGGAACAATTTCGTCTTCGGCGTGGTGCTCGCCAGCCGCGAGACGCGCACCTTGCCGGTCGCCGTCTACAACATGCTGTCCTACGAGCAGGTGAGCTGGGGGCCGCTCGCCGCGGCAGCACTCGTGGTGACGCTGCCGGTGCTGGTGCTGACCCTGTTCGCGCAAAGGCAGATCGTCGCCGGGTTGACCGCCGGCGCCGTCAAGGGCGGCTGAGGCCGGTCCGACATCACACGTTCGTGGAGAGATAAAATGGCATCGGTGACCATCAACAATGTGCAGAAGGCTTTTGGGACCGCCAAGATCATCCACGATGTCAGCGTCGACATCGCCGACGGCGAGTTCGTCATCCTGGTCGGACCGTCGGGCTGCGGGAAGTCGACGCTGCTGCGCATGATCGCGGGGCTGGAAACGATCTCGGCCGGCAAGATCGCCATCGGCGAGCGGGTCGTCAACGAGCTCAGGGCGCGCGACCGCAACATCGCCATGGTGTTCCAGAACTACGCGCTCTATCCGCACATGACGGTGGCCGACAATATGGGCTTCGCGCTCAAGATCAAGAAAGCCGACCCGGCCGACACCGCCAGCCGGGTGAAGCGGGCGGCAAGCATACTTGGCCTGGAAAAGCTGCTCGACCGCTATCCGCGCCAGCTTTCCGGCGGCCAGCGGCAGCGCGTCGCCATGGGCCGCGCGATCGTGCGCGACCCGCAAGTGTTTCTGTTCGACGAGCCGCTCAGCAATCTCGACGCCAAGCTGCGGGTGCAGATGCGGGGCGAGATCAAGGCGCTGCACCAGCGGCTGGGCACCACCACGATCTATGTCACGCACGACCAGATCGAGGCCATGACCATGGCCGACAAGATCGTCGTGCTGCATGACGGGCTGGTCGAGCAGATCGGCGCGCCGCTCGATCTTTACGATCGTCCGGCCAATCTGTTCGTCGCCGGGTTCATCGGCTCGCCATCGATGAACTTCATCCACGGCCGCATCGAGGAAGGCGTGTTCCGCAGCGCCAGCGGACTGACGCTGCCGCTGCCGCATGACCTCCACCCGGCGCGGGTCCCGGACGGCGAGCTCGTCTACGGCATCCGTCCCGAACACATCCGGGCACGCAGCGAGGGCATTGCCGGCACCGTGACGCTTCTGGAAGCGACGGGCTCGGAGATCTTCGCCACGGTTGATTGCGGCGGCGAGGAAATCTCCTGCCTGTTCCGCGAGCGGCTTAAGCTGAAGCAGGGCGAAACGGTGCGCATCGAGGTCGACCGCGCCAGCGCCCATCTGTTCGCGGCGAACACCGGCCAGCGCATCTGAACGCCTTAAGGCGGGACTTGCCCGAAGCGTCCTAGTGGCTTCGACGGCGCTTGGCCGCTCGAACCGATAGCGCCAGCTTGCCGGCGCGCGCCGGCGGTGCTTAGGTGCGCCGTCAATGGGCGGGGCGTGCCGTGGATCAGCGATCTCAGTCGCCGGGGAAAAAAATCATCCGGACAACCGTAACCGTTCGATGAGGTCGGCGTCCGACTTCCCGGCGCGGCACCGCTTCGTCCTGGCGGCGGCACGGCTGCTGATCACGCTACGTCACCCCCTGCTCGTGGTGCGATTTGCAAGAAAGATGGGTTATTGGCCCAATCCCGCCGCGCCCGAGCGCTACAATGAATGCATGCTCTGGCGAAGGCTGATCGACCACAATCCGTTGTTCGTCACGCTGTCGGACAAGCTCGCCGTGAAGGAGTATATCCGCGCCGTCTGCCCGGAGCTGGAAGTGCCGAAGACGTTGTGGCGCGGCCGCGACCCCGACGACATCCCGTCGGCGCTGCTCGCGGGCGAGGCGGTGGTCAAAGCCAACCATGGCTGCGACATGAACATCTTCGTCTCGGGCGGCCAGCCGGATCGCGCCTCCATCGTGCGTCAGCTGAGACGATGGCTGGGCAAGCGCCAGGGTCGCCGCAACAGCGAGTGGGCCTACTGGCCGATCGTGCCGGAGGTATTCGTCGAGGAGATGCTGCCGCTCGCCGGCGGTGAGATCGCCACCGAGATCAAGGTCCAGGTCTGCAGCGGCGTCGTCTGCCATGTCCGGGCCGAAGACAAGAAGGCGCTCAAGTCGCGGCTGTTCGATCCTGACGGCAACTCCCTGGCGGGGCGCGACATCGACTATCCGCGCGAGGATCAGGCGCTGCCCGTCACCGCCCGCCTTGTCGAGCTGATCAGGCAAGCGGCCCTGATCGCGCCGCGTGTCGCCGGCGATCTCGACTATGTCCGCGTCGATTTCCTGGTCACGCGCGAGCGGCTCTACGCCGGCGAGATCACCGTCTATTCGGCCGGCGGTTATGCGACCTGGAGCAATCCTGCGATCATGGCGGACATGGAGCAGCGCTGGCGGCTCGATCACTCGGACTATCTGCGGCGGCGGCATTCCGGGCTTGCCAGAGTCTACGCCGACGCGCTGCGCTCAAAATGCCTGCGGGCCAACGGCAGTCCGGAACCTGTTGCGGTCGCCGAAATCCACCCGCCGCTGGGTGTGCCGGATCCGCACGACGCCTGAACGGTCCGACTGGCAGCGTGTGCGGGTCAATGACTGCGTGCTGCAAACCGTCATGAAGGGGGTTGCGGCCGTGGGCGGCAGCGTCCTGCCAGGCTTCGGCGGCTCGCTGGCGATGGTTGGGGATCGGACGCGTCGGCCGGGTTCTTTCGAACAGGATCTCGACCGCGCGCGTGGACGATCACCGCACCGGCGGAAACATCAATCCTTTGGAGCCCAGAGCGCCGCCAGGGAGCAAATCGAAGACCTGCGAGCATCCCAATCGACACGGGGTGCTATCGACACGGCTTTCGAACGCCGTGCCGATCAGCCTTTGCTGGCGGAATGTGATCCACCATGTCCACCAAGGGGACGAGGCCCACTTTCATTCACTGTATGTGCACGACGACGTAGCGTCCGCCGTAGGGTTGATAATACGTGCTGCCGCAGTGCCACAGCACGGTGCCGTTGATCGTGGTCTTCACGCACGCTGCGGGGAGCCGGGTCACGTAGATCGTCGAGCGGCGGATCGTTCGGCGTGTGGTACGCCTCGCGACCCCTGCGACACTGCCTGGTGTGAGCGGACGGCCAACTTTCGCCTGCGCGTTGCCAACGAAGGGCGCGAACGGGATAATCGCGTCGGCCAGATCGGCAAACATCAAGGCAACGACGATTCCGGCGGCGCCGGTCAATCTCAAGCTAGATCTCGTCATCTTGCATCCTCCCAAGAACTCGCCACTCAGTGCGTTTTGACTGGCCGACGACCACGCGCCCGGCGCGAGCCTGCGCCAACCCAAATCAGCGGACCTGCTCGCTGACCCAGCGAGCCCGAGGCGGTGCGTTATAAGCATTTTAGAATGTACTAATTCTCGAGCGCGACTTCTATCCGGATTGCGCAAACCCAGTCGAACTGCTTGCACTGATGACGTGGCGCAATTTCTCGGCGCACCTTACGCCCTGGTCACGATCTCCCGGCACGCTGAAGCGTTTCCTTGGGAGACTCGCCGAAGAACAGCCGATAATTCGCGGCGAAGCGGCCCAGATGGGTGACCCCCACGTCCATAGCGATCGTCGTAACGCTCAAGCCGTTGGCGCGAGCCGTGACAAGGAGCCGTCTTGCTTCGTTGAGGCGGAGCGCTCTTATGAATTCGAGCGGGGTTACCGCGAACGTGGTGCGAAAGGCGTATTCGAGCTGTCGACGGCTGACACCGATTTCCCGGCACAGTCGAACAATGGGTATGTCTTCCCGGATATGAGTGCGAATGAAATCCTCGGCCGCCGACGCTTGTCTAAAGTGGCGACTCGCGCAATCGACTGTTCCGCTCCCGCGACTGTCTGCCCCCGCGAAGGCGTCAGCCACTGCCCCCAGATATTCCTCGAACGCAGCTGGAGGCTGCTCCGGCAAAACCGACTCGCTTCCGACTGTCCCGAGGTAGTCTGCCATCGACTTCATCTGGCGTCGGATTCTTTGCGCTTCCTTGGTGGCGAGCCGAATTGCCGAGGGGAGATTGTTGATCTTCTCGATAACCATCCCCGCGGCAACCAACTGGATTTCCATCCAGGTCGCGGTGGGAACAATGGCGACAGCGTAAGTGAGGCCGGGCCGGACCGTAGCCGTCACACCCGTGCCGGCAGGGATTGCCAGGATCAAGTCGTCTTCGAGCGGAACGCCGCATATTGTCGACCCACAGGCCCGCTCGATAGCCACTAACGCCACCGAGCCTGGATCGAAACCGCCTCTGGCGCGGAAGGCGCAATTGAATTCTGGCAGGTCGAGCGCCCACTTACCGGGGGACTGGATTTGCCGGATGCGCGAGGGACGCCAGCCTGCCGAAAGCCTGTCGACCTCCACGGGCAGACCAGAGGCGGCGCTGGTCAGGTCGTCTGGGCCAAGCAGCACATCCCTGTACGAAGGCGATGAAGGCCACGTGGTCACGCAAGGCGTCCTTTGCGCAAAGTGGATAGAAGAACGACTATATTAGGTTTAGCTTAAGCGTAAATTGCGCGAGATCAATTGGCACTTAGGTACCCCGACGAACGGCCTAGCGGGGATAGACCATGCGGCCAAGTTGACAGAGCGCAAAGCGAGGGTTCATCCAGTATGGAAGAGAAACCTCTGCTTGGCGTAGTTCGGGCAGCAAAAACGATAAATGGGGACGATGATGAAGAAATTTCGTTTGGCCGCCCTGGCAATGGCAGGTGTATTGGGACTTGGTGCGGCCAATGCCTTTGCAGCAGACATCGCCAAGCCACAGGATGAAGGTTGGACCTTCACTGTCGCCCCGTATCTGTGGGCATCAGGAATCAAGGGCGAAAGCGGCCTCTTCGGATTCCCGCCTCAGGATGTCGATGTGAGCTTCAGCGACGTGCTGCAACACCTCAAATTCGGGTTCATGGGGCTCACGGAAGCCCGTAACGGGCCTTTCACAATCAGCACGGACATAGTCTACGCCAAGCTCGACGCCAACATCGGCACCCCGCAAGGAATACTCGCCTCGAATATCGATGCGACGGTGAGCACTTTCATGGGAACGGCGCTAGGCGGCTACAGCGTTTACTACCAGGATGGGACGAATTTCGATCTCGTGGCCGGCGCCCGCCTTTGGTCGGTCGACAACAAGTTCGACTTCAACGGCGGTGCGCTTGGTGGCAGCTCAGCGAGCGACGGCGATACGTGGGTCGATCCGGTGATCGGCGCCAAATTCAAGGCCGATGTCGGCAATGGAATCTACCTGGCCGGCTGGGGCCTCGTCGGTGGTTTCGGCGCAGGGTCCAAATCGATGTGGGATGTGATGGGCGGCGCCGGCTATCAGTTCAACGACAAGATGTCCATGTTCGTCGGCTATCGGGCCGTGCACGACAATTACAGCCACGACGGCTTCGTGAACAAACTCACTCAGCAAGGTCCGATATTGGGGCTCACCTATCAATTCTCGCCAGCCCATCCGGGATAGGAAGGGATTGACATGAAGTTGTTGGTCCGCGGCGCGGCTCAACTTCATCTATGCCAGCGCCAAATTCTTGCTGATGGCTGCGGTCGCACCTGCCCCGAGGCTGCATCGGCGGGCTCGTCAAGGCTGAAACGCAACGTCTGTGTGGGAAAGCGATGCAGGCCGGGAGCCAAAAAATGCATCCTTTGCGCAAAGTGGATAGCAGTACGGTTGTATTAGGAATAACTTAAGCCCGAATAGCGCGAGATCAAACAGCGCGGGAGCATCGCCGACCAACGGCGAGTGGGGCGCATGAACAGACAGGACCATTTCGGAAGCATGCGCAGTGGACATCGAGCCCGCTGCAGCAAGCATGCCTTGTGGAGGTGGCCGCTTCCCGGACAGGCCATGACGGTGTTGGCCACCCTATTTCGGACTCCAAGAGATTTTCGCGCAGGCAGGCGGCCGTGTGGATGCCAAACCCTGTGCGCTGCCTCCTGGGTTCCTGGAGAATGATCGGCGACAGAACGCCAGACGCGCATTTGTTTTGAGTAGGTCCGTATACACAGAGCAGGGGCACAACATGAGCAACGATCGCGACTTCCCGGCTGAAGCCGGTACAACCAACAGGATCACGCGGCGGGATGCTTTGATGGCCGGCACGGCGGCTGCCGTTTCGCGATTTGCCGCGCCAGCCGGCCTTTCGGGCGCACTCGCCGGCCTCGCCGGTGTTCAGGTTGCCGCAGCCCAGCCCTCGCAGCCCAACATCGTCTTCATCGTTGCGGACGATCAGGGCTGGAAAGACGTCGGCTACCACGGCTCAGACATCAAGACGCCCAACATCGACAAGCTTGCCACTGAAGGGGCGAAGCTCGAAGAATATTATGTGCAGCCGATGTGTACACCGACGCGCTGCGCCCTCATGACCGGCCGCTATCCGCTACGCTATGGCATGCAGGTTGGCGTTGTCCCCGCTGCAGGAACCTATGGCCTTTCGCTTGACGAAACCCTCCTTCCGCAAATCCTCAGAGACGCGGGCTATCGGACGGCAATGAGTGGCAAATGGCACCTCGGCCATGCCAAGACGGCCTACTGGCCGAAACAACGTGGATTTGATTCATTCTACGGGGCCACCGTCGGCGAGATCGACCATTTCAAACATTCCTCGCACGGCGTCGCGGACTGGTACCGCAACAACAAGCCGATCAAGGAGCCGGGCTTCGACAACACCCTGTTCGGTCAGGAGGCCGTCCGGGTCATCAAGGCCCACGATCAGAAGAAGCCGCTGTTTCTCTACCTCGCCTTCACCGCGCCCCACACGCCGTTCCAGGCGCCGAAAGAATATCTCGACCGCTATAAGAACATTACCGACGAGAACCGGAGGGCCTATGCCGCGATGATCTCGGTGATCGATGACGAGGTTGGGAATGTCGTGGCCGCGCTCGAGAAGAAGGGGATACGCGACAATACCCTCATCGTTTTCATGAGCGACAATGGCGGCGTCGTCAATTCGATGTTCACCGGTGACTCCAAGGTGGAAGGCAAACTTCCCGCCGATAATGGTCCCTATCGCGACGGCAAGGGTACTCTCTATGAGGGAGGCACGCGCTCGGTTGCCTTCATGAACTGGCCCGGCAAGATCAAGCCCGGCGCCTTCAACGGCCTTATGCACGTCGTTGACATGTTGCCGACACTGGCTGGGCTGGCTGGAGCCAAGCCCGGCAAGGACAAACCCCTGGACGGCATGGATATGTGGCCGGCCATCAGCGAGGGCAAACCTTCGCCCCGCACGGAGATTGTCTACAATGTGGATCCCATGGTCGGCGCGGTGCGTGAGGGCGATTGGAAACTGGTGTGGGCCGCGGCGTTGCCGCAAAAGATAGAGCTTTTCAATTTGGCACAGGACAAATCGGAAGCCACCAATCTGGCCGACAAGAACCCTGATAAAGTCAAGGAGTTGCAGGCAAGGATTACGGAGCTGGCAACCCAGATGAAACCCCCGCTGTTGCTGCTGGAAGCCATGCGCTTGACGTTCTTCACACCGTTGGTGACGCCAAGCCCGGAAGAGATGTTCGCTGCGGGGGACTGAAAGGCAGATGAGTTCGGCCGTTTAGACGAGACGCCCGATGACTGAGGCACGACTTACCGCAAAGCCAGCAATCTCGTCGCACGGCGATATGGCCTGGATTCCCGGCGGTGAGTTCCTAATGGGCTCCGACGACCACTATCCGGAAGAGGCGCCGGCGCATCGTGTCGTGGTCGGCGGCTTCTGGATGGATCGCACCGCCGTCACGAATGCTGAGTTCAGGCGCTTTGTCGAGGCCACCGGCTACGCCACGCTGGCCGAGCGACCGGCAAATGCCGCGGACTATCCCGGAGCCAGCCTTGAGTCGTTGGCACCGGCTTCGGCCTTGTTCGTCCGGCCTTCACGCAGCATTGATCGCGGCAATCACTACGACTGGTGGGCCTATGTGCGCGGCGCGAATTGGCGGCATCCTCGCGGGCCTGCCAGCGGACTCAAAGGGTTCGAAAATCATCCCGTCGTGCACATCGCTTACGAGGACGCGGAAGCTTATGCGAGCTGGGCAGGCAAGGAGCTTCCGACAGAGGCCGAATGGGAGTTCGCCGCCAGGGGCGGGCTGGAAGGAGCCGAGTTCGCATGGGGCGACGACCTGACCCCGGGTGGCCAGCATATGGCCAACACCTACCAAGGCGAGTTCCCGTTCCGCAACGATTGCGAGGACGGCTACGAATGGACGTCTCCGGTCGGCTCGTTTCCGGCAAACGGCTATGGGCTCCATGACATGGCCGGCAATGTCTGGCAGTGGACAACTGACTGGTACCAGGAGCACCGCCGCATCGACAGCCCTTGTTGCACGATGGCCAACCCGCACGGTGCCGAGCGTGAGGCAAGTTACGATCCGCTGACGCCCGACATCAGGATTCCGCGCAAGGTGACCAAAGGCGGGTCTTTCCTGTGCGCGCCAAGTTATTGCCGGCGTTACCGGCCGGCCGCGCGCATGGCGCAAGCTGTCGATACGTCCACTTGCCACCTCGGCTTCCGTTGCATCGGGCGTTCGTCGTGAGGGAGCGTGCGCTACGCTCGACAGCATGACCGCCCGGAGAGACGAGCGGCGAATTGTTCGACGGTCGGGCGACCGCCGAAACTGGCTTGCGAGGTGCTGAAGAGGGGGAAATCGTGGGCACGACGGCAGAAACGGATGTTACTTCGTTGATTTCGGGCTTCGAGCAGCTGGCCGAGCGTTTCGTCTCCGGACTGTTCGCGCGGGTTGCGGCTTTGAGCGACGTGCCTGTCGAGTTTGAAAACCTGAGGGCCTCGCTCGCGGCCAGCGGAACATCTCTCCTTGCGCTCCTGTTCGAGATTGTGCTGGTTGTTGCGCTCGTCGCGGGCGTGTTCATTCTGTTCGCCGGTCGGTTCAAGAAGGCGGCTGCCGCAAGTAGCGCATGGCGCAGATTCTTCGCAGGCGTGGCGGCTGCTGTGGTGGCGCTGGCGATCGGTTTCATTGCCGCGCGGCTGCTGGCCGGTTCTGGCGCACCTTTGCAAACCCTTCGCCTTTGGACGATGGCGACCGTGCTCGGCTTCGTCATCCTCGCCGCCGTCAGATCACTGTTGATGGCATCGCGGCGAACCGAGTTCGCGGAGCGCTCCGTCCATCTGGCGGCGCTCGTGCGCGACCTCTCGCTTGCTATTGGCCTGGCGATCATCGCCACCACGCTGCTCGCGACGTTGCGGCTCTGGAGCGTCGGGCCGGCCCTGGGGGATCTGCTGCGGACAGGTTTGGCAATTCCGACCTACCTTATGTTTGCATGGGCGGTATGGCGGCACAGGCGCACAATGGCGGCCGCCGTCGCCGGTCCGCGTCCCAGAAGCCGCTGGCGAACCCGTCTCGCCAAAATGTGGCCGGCAGTGGTGATCGCTTTCGTGGTAGTCACCTTCCTCAGCGCTCAGGCCGCGCTGACCCTGGGAACATCGCTTCGTGGGCCGGCCGTCCTGGTGACCGCGTTGCTGTTTCTCGCCGCGCCTCATCTCGACGCAATGATCGGGAATTGGGCTCAGCGCGGGTTGGAGTCTCCCGACATCTCGATCCTGGCAGCGGCGGGGCGACAGACAGCCCGCTTCACCGTCGTGGCCATCATGATCGCCATGCTGGGAACGCTATGGGCGACTCCGCTGGCTGCCGGGTTCGGCATAGATTTGCGAGAGGTCGCCAAGGGCGCATCCGGGGTTGCGCTGATCATGTTGGTGGCGGCGTTTCTGTGGAATGTGGTCGGCACAGCGACGGCTCGCGCCTTGCGCGCGGAGTTGCCCGCCGTTGGTGACGACGAGATGCTGGGAGCGCCGCGTTCACGGCTGGGCACGCTTGTGCCGCTGATCAGCGGGATCGGCAAGTCGAGCATTCTGGCCTTGGCACTGCTCTCGATCCTGGTGTCGATCGGGATCAATGTCTGGCCCCTGATCGCCGGTTTGAGCGTGTTCGGGCTGGCGATCGGCTTCGGCTCGCAGACGCTTGTGAAAGACCTGGTCTCCGGGCTGTTTTTCCTGATCGACGACGCATTCCGCTTCGGCGAATATATCGAAACGTCAGGCGCCAAGGGGACCGTGGAAAAAATCTCGGTCCGGTCGGTTTCCCTTCGCCACCAGCGCGGTGCCTTGGCGACAATCCCCTACGGCGAGATTGGCAAGATTCAGAATTTCAGCCGCGACTGGATGATCGAGAAACTGACCTTTCGCGTTGCGTTCAACACCGATGTCGAAAAAGTCCGCAAGATTTTCAAGAAGATCGGCCAGGATATTTCGGCCAACCCGGAACTTGCTGGAGATCTGCTCGAGCCGTTCAAGAGCCAGGGAATTGCCGAGGTTGAGGACGGCACGCTGGTTATCCGGGCCAAGTTCAAGGCAAAAGCGGGCAGAAATTTCATGATCCGCCGCGCCGTTTTACTCGCCGTGCACCAGGCATTTCGGGAAAACGGCATTCAGGCCGTCCCAAAGCCACTGACATCCAATCCCGGAGCAGCCTGAGCAAATTCCGAGACGATGGCGCATTCGCGATATCCATTTCGCGACACGGACGTTAGTTTCAGTGAACATGTCTCAACATCCGATCAAGCGCTCGCTCGTCTTCTTTATGGTGCCGGATTTCACCATGGTCGCCTTTGCGACTGCACTGGAGCCGATCCGCATCGCCAACCGGATGCTCGGTTACGAAGCCTATAAGTGGCGGCTGGCCAGTATCGACGGGCAGCCCGTGCCCGCCTCGAGCGGCGTGTTGTGCGCGGTGGACACGTCGTTGCAGGACGAGCGGCGCATGATGGCCGGCCCCGACAGGCCATCGATGGTCATCGTCTGCACCGGCATCAACATCGAGCGCTATTCGAACAAGCCGGCTTTTGCCTGGTTGCGTGAGGAACATGATCGCGGCGTTGCGATCGGCGGCCTCTGCACCGGCGCCCATGTGCTGGCGGCTGCCGGGCTGCTCTCCGGCAAACGCTGCGCCATCCATTGGGAAAACCTGCCGGGCTTCGCCGAGGCATTTCCGAATGCGCATGTGTTTGCCGACCTCTTTGAGGTCGATCAAGACATCTACACATGCGCCGGCGGCACGGCCGCGCTCGACATGATGCTGAAGCTGATCGGCGATGATTTCGACGAAGATCTGGTCAGTCGCGTCTGTGAGCAGGTGCTGACCGATCGCGTGCGCGGCGCAAGCGACGGCCAGCGGCTTCCCTTGCGCGCGCGGCTCGGCATTCAGAATTCAAAAGTGCTGACCATCATCGAGCTGATGGACGCCAATCCGTCCGAACCGATATCGATAAGCGATATTGCCAGGCAGGTCGGGCTGTCGCGACGGCAGATCGAGCGTCTCTTCCGCGATGAGATGGGGCGCTCCCCCGCCCGCTACTATCTGGAGATACGCCTCGAGCGCGCACGGCATATGCTGATCCAGTCATCCGTGCCCATCGTCGAGGTGGCCACCGCCTGCGGCTTCGTTTCGGCGTCGCATTTTTCCAAATGCTACCGCGAACTCTACGCCCAAACCCCGCAGCAGGAACGGCTGGAGAGGAAATACCCCGCCGCCTCATAAGCGTCATCGGTTTTGCCACGCCGACGACAGGTTCGGCCAGGCAGCCGTGCGTGCGTCCACGGGCTTGCGCAGCGACCAATCCGGCTGGCTCGACAAAGGGTTTCGCAGAGGGTGTTTTTGACGCGCCATGGCATGGCGTGCCTTTGCCCGGGTAGGTTCTTCCCTACCCGGGATCTGCCGGTTCCCCACTGACCCGCCAGATTCCTCCCATCCTTGCCTGCCCACCCTTTCTACCCTGACGGGTGTGGTGGCGGAGGGCCTAATCCGACACTTCGAAACGGCGCCAACGGCGGACGCTTCAGCGTGCGCCGTCCGCGACCCTGGTCTCGCAGGAGGTCGGGGTCTTTGACGTCCAAGGGGAGTTTTTCAGGAACTGGTTTCGAAATTGATTTGGGAGGTCACGCATGTCGACTACAAGCAGGTTACGGGGCATAGATACGGCGGTATTCTGGCCGGCCCTGATCATAACAGCCGCGTTCATTTTATGGGGAGCCGCTGCCCCGGATAGCCTCGCCTCCGTGACGAACGCCACGCTCGCGGCCATCATCAATGGTTTCGGATGGGGCTTTGTCGTATCGACGGCTATGTTTCTGGTCTTTGCCGGGTTCCTGGCGATCAGCCGTTTCGGCAAGATCAGGCTTGGAGCCGACGACGAGCAGCCGGAGTTCACTACAGTTTCGTGGGTGTGCATGATGTTCAGCGTCGGCATGGGCATCGGACTGATGTTCTGGGGGGTTGCCGAGCCGGTTTTCCATTTTGGCGCGCCGCCTCACGGGCTGGCCGCCCCGCAGTCCAAGGAAGCTGCGCTGATCGCGATGGAATATGCCTATTTTCATTGGGCGCTGCACCCTTGGGCGATCTACGCCATTGTCGGTCTGGCGATCGCCTACTTCACCTACCGCAAGGGCCTGCCCATCCTGATATCGAGTGCATTCACCCCCTTGCTCGGCGGTGCCGTCAACGGGCCGATCGGCAAGACGATCGATATTCTGGCCCTCATCGCCACGCTGTTCGGCACGGCGACATCGCTCGGCCTCGGCGCACAGCAGATCAACAGCGGTCTGAATTTTCTCTGGGGAACCGGCGAGGGGACAGGCATTGCGCTTGCGATCATCGCCGTGCTGTCGGTGCTGTTCATCCTTTCGGCAGTGTCCGGTGTCGGCAAGGGCGTCCAGTTCCTGAGCAACATGAACATGGTTGTCGCCGCCGCCTTGCTGCTCTTCCTGGCCGTCGTCGGACCAACCGTCTTCATCCTCAACACCTTCACCGAAGCGCTCGGCGAATACCTGACCAACCTCGTCACGATGTCGTTCCGCACCGCCGCCTTCAGCGACGGCAAATGGCTGAGCAGCTGGACCATCTTCTACTGGGCGTGGTGGGTTTCCTGGGCGCCTTTCGTCGGCGTTTTCATTGCCCGCATTTCCAGGGGGCGGACGATCCGCGAATTCGTCATCGGCGTTCTGCTCATCCCGAGCGGCGTGACCTTTCTCTGGTTCACCATCATGGGCGGCACCGCGCTGCACTCCGAACTGATGGGGGTCGGCGGACTTGTCGAGGCGGTCAACACCAAGGGCGCCGCCATCTCGCTGTTTGCCCTGCTCGAGCAATATCCGGGAACAGCGATCACCTCGTTCGTCGCGATCTTCCTTGTGGCGATCTTCTTCATCTCGGGAGCCGATGCCGCCTCGATCGTGATGGGCATGCTGTCGTCACGCGGCACGCTCGAGCCCGCGCGCATCGTTGTCGTCCTGTGGGGCGTCCTTGCGGGAGCGTCGGCCTGTGTGCTGCTGGTGATGGGAGGTCTGGAGGGCCTGCAGACCGCTTCGATCATCGCGGCAGCACCCTTCCTTGTCGTCATGGTCGGGCTGTGCATCTCGCTGTGGATGGCGCTGCTGGACGACCTCGAGGGGCGGAGTGAACCCGTCTCTCTGTTGCCCGACGCCCAGCCTGTCGCCGCAGCGGCAGAGTAAACCGCAGCACCGCCATCCAGACGGCCGGCAAACCGCATCTGAAAACGAACTTCAGGTGCGGTTTGCCGTTCCGCGCCAGCCGGCCGGCGCTCCTCATCGTCGTCACCAGCAGCGCGACAAGATCAAGCCAAAAGCAAATCCAACCGGGTGCTCGAGGGAAGGGCAAAGATGATAACCGATCCGCAAATCTGGCTCAGCCTGCTGACGCTTACAGCGCTCGAAATCGTCCTGAGTGTCGACAACCTGGTCGTGATCTCGGTTCTGGTCAGCAAACTTGCTCCCGAGTTGCAGCCAAAGGCGCGGTTTCTTGGAATGACGCTGGCCCTGGTTCCGCGACTGGTCCTGCTGCTGTTCATCGGCTGGATCATCGGTTTGACCGAGCCTTTGTTCGAGGCCTTCGGGCACGGCTTTTCCGGGAAGGATCTCATCCTGGCAGGCGGCGGTCTGTTCCTCATCTACAAGGCCACCCAGGAGATACATGCAAGTCTCGAGGGAGAAGAGGGCCACATCGGCGCTACCGTGCGCGCAGGTTTCGTAGCCGTCGTGTCGCAGATCGCCCTGATCAACCTCGTGTTTTCCATCGACTCGATCGTGACCGCCGTCGGCATGGCCAACCAGATCTGGGTCATGGCCGTCGCTGTCGTCGCGTCGATGGCCGTCCTGATCGCTGCCGCCGGACCGGTTGGAAAATTCGTCGATGCCCATCCCACAGTGAAGATGCTGGCACTCGGCTTCCTCATCATGATCGGCATGACGTTGGTCGCGGATGCCTTTGGCGTCCATGTCCCCAAGGGTTACATCTATTCGGCGATGATTTTCTCGATGGCGGTCGAAGGCGTGAACATGCTGCACCGCCGAAAAGCCAGGCCGGTTCATTTGCACAATCAGTATGGGCCGGAGGCTGCGGTTGCGGCCAACGACGGATACGCGCGATCCGCGCCGGTCGCTCAAACAAGCAAACAGGAAGCCTGACGCGCCGCGGCGTATTTCTCGGCAAGTGCCTGAAAATTATGGTGATCCCGACAGGAATCGAACCTGTGACCTACAGATTAGGAATTTGTCAGATGTCATATGCTGTCGTTTCTCGCTGCGCGCCATAGTACGATTTGGATCCCGTAATACCTTAAACTTGTTGCATTTTTCGTACTGCGCAGCTATTGTGGCGTAGACATACCAACAGATCGAATTCAGCGCAATCGCCGTACTAATGCCGTACTAGCT
>NZ_RZOF01000001.1:0-116842 GCF_003998955.1 Mesorhizobium sp. M4B.F.Ca.ET.017.02.2.1
GTCTCAGCCCATATGCGAGCGGCATCGAGATTGGCAAGTTGGATGACCGGCCGCGAAGTGTCCGTCGAAGCGCGGAGCTTTGTCGCGCGAAGAACCCGAGGCGAAGCTTGTTCGGTCCAGGCGATGTGCTTGGATGACAGAGGTTCGTCGCCAGCCCCGATGAAATCGCGCGCCCCATCGAGCGGCGAAATCTGGCGAGCCGATCAATTCTCCAGGCACGGCTTCACCCGCCGCGAACCGGTCAGCTTCGGCAACGAAACCGTCGTTGCGGATCAGATATTCGGCGGCGAATTCCGCGGCTTGATAGCCACGCATGTGCCCGTACGCCGCCGGATCGGTCCAATCGCTTCGCGACATGGCAACGGTCCTTCATCCGATGCCCGCAGTTGGTCGCGAGCCTCGGAGTCAGCATCCGAAGCGGCGGTTGGCTTGGGTAGTCAGAGATTCGCCAAACCGGTTTGCTGATCCAGCACAGCCCCGAAACGCCGGCGGTGCCGCTCAGTGTGGGGCGCCGCCGGCCAGGAGATATTTGTAACCGTTGGTCGTCATCCATCGGGCGCGGGCAAGATGGGTTTCCCATGCCTTGAAAGCCCGCTCTGGTTCTTTCGCAGGATCAATGTGGAGGACGATCCTCGCGACCTCGCGCCAATCAGCGTTTTCGGCTGCCGCGTCGAGAAGGCGAATGTAAGTGAGCAGGCGCTCCTCGTCGTAGCCGGTCAGGACCGTGGAATCCGGCGCAACGTCGGCCACACCAGGATCGAGCAACGGTTTGAGCATAGCGATTGACCTTCAGACTAAGAGCTAGCGACGCTCAACTTAAACCAGATTATCAGTTTTTCTGGTTATCGGAATTTCCATTTAATTGATCTGCCGGCTTCGTCAAGGACCGGCAAATCATGCAGAAAACGCTTCGCTCGCCTCGACATGTGCGTCTTGTCCAATTGATCGTCGACAAGCGTAAGGAAGCTGGTTTGAGCCAGGCCGATTTGGCTAAAGCGATAGATCGTTATCAGTCAGTCGTCGCAGCCATCGAATCCGGAGGCAGACGAATTGACGTTGTCGAGTTCCTCGATCTCGCTGAAACGATCGACTTCGATCCGCATGAGGTACTGAGTCAGGTCATGTCGGTTCGAAACACGAAGGCAAGGAACCGGTGACGTTGCAAATCTTGCTTTCTTCGTAAACCTGACTGAAGTCGCATCGCGAGCCGGGCGGAGCCCGGCGAGCGGCGGCCATATGCGCGAACGGGTTGGTCGGGTGCACGAGTCTATGAAAATTCCGGGGACATCTGCACGGCCGGATGTCCGGCCGTGCAGTTCGTGGCGGTCAAGCCGCCTTTTCAAGCAACGCTTTCGCCTTTCCCTCAAGCTCAAGACGGCTGTCCTGATGGGACTTGGTTCGCGCATGGGCAGTCATGCCTTGCACGAAATCGAAGATGCTTTCTGGCGGCCTGCCCTCCTCCTGCAAGACGGCCTCGATGATCTTGCCGGTCTCGGCCTTGGAGAAACCACGCTTGCGCAGGAAGGTTTCGCGGTCGTCATCGCTGTGGGCGACGATCCTTTCACGGGCGGCCTTGATGCCGGCGATGAAC
Source organism: Mesorhizobium sp. M4B.F.Ca.ET.017.02.2.1 (assembly GCF_003998955.1). Classification (NCBI taxonomy): domain Bacteria; kingdom Pseudomonadati; phylum Pseudomonadota; class Alphaproteobacteria; order Hyphomicrobiales; family Phyllobacteriaceae; genus Mesorhizobium; species Mesorhizobium sp. M4B.F.Ca.ET.017.02.2.1. Next base: position 1,592 of record NZ_RZOF01000001.1, read on the forward strand.
GGCGCCGGCGAGGAGTTGGCAAAACTCGTCAATGCGGGTGCGGCCTCATGGGCGAAACGCTGCGCGGCGAACTTCGAATGCCGGATGCTGATTTCCTCAAAACCTTCGACACCCCAGAGGTTGCGGTTCATGCACACGGCGCGGAGATAGAAACTCGCAATGCCCAGCGTCTTTGAGCCGACTTCCGAATTCCAGCAATAGAACCCACGGAAATACAAATCCGGCTCCCCATTCGGCAGGCGCCCGGCCTCGATTGGATGTGTGTCGTCGACCAGAAACAGGAACACGTCTCGGTCGCTGGCGTAAAGGGTGGTGGTGTCCTTCGTGATGTCCACAAATGGATTATGCGTCATTGTCGCCCAATCCAGCACACCTGGGACTTTCCACATGGCGTCGCCGGTACCATTGCCGGCGATCTTCATGACGGCGGCCACAAGTTCGTGGTCCCAGATGCGGCCATAGTCCGGCCCGGTCACGGCGCGAAGTTCGATGCGTCCGTCTTCCGCCTCCAGCGTTTTGAGCAGCTCGGCGCGATGCGACAGCAGGCCATGCTGCAGATTGATGCCGGCGAGGGGCGCGGGAAGCTGGCGCATGTAGGTGGCAGGCGCACCGACAAGGCTGCACAGCTGGCCAAAGCTCCAATGCGTGGGCGCAATCGGCTGCTCCTGACCTGTGACGAGAAGCGAAAGCCGCTCCGCGTTTTCCCGGCTTGCCTCCACGCGGACGGCGCGGGTTTCAACGGTGCGGGTTGCCGCACGATCAGCGCGTGCGCGCACGGCGTCGTAAAGCTCGGTCAGGGACAGATAGCGCTCATCGTCGGGACGCGAAAACCATTCCGACGAAACCCGGCCAATGCGCTTGCCGCGCGAGATGTCGACGCGGAAGCCGGCGGAAGCGGTCTGCTGGTCGTTGTCGGCGCTGTTGATTGTCGTGGTGATGTTCATTGCGGTCACTCCTTTTGTCAAAGCCGAAGGCATGTCCTGCGGCATGCCTTCCGGGGGCGCGCGAGCGCGCGGGAGTGATGGGGGCCAATGCCGACGCGCGGAGCCGGGCTGCACGGTCGAGCGGGGCGGATGGAATGATCGTGAGGTTTGCCTTAGTCGCCCGCCTTGCGAGCCGGCGGCCCTGCTCTGCAAAGACGGCATTGGCGGGGAAGCGAGGGGAAAGTCTCCTCGCTTCCCTGGAAAAGATCGGAACTTGTGCGCTGTCGATCAGAACATTGATGGGGCACTAATTGCACAAACATTCGTGCTGGTTCAGAAAAGAATTCATTATTTTCTTGATCTATCGCTCAATCTGCACAAATAGCAGGTCCATGCACAAATCAATCAAGAGGGAAAGCACCAACACCATGTCTGATCAGCCTCAGGATAACGCCGATCTTGTGTCACTCGCAGCTGATATCGTTTCCGCCTATGTGTCGAACAATCCGGTGCCGGTGGCAGAACTGCCGAAGCTGATCGGGGACACCCATGCGGCTCTTCGGGGGATTGGCACCGCTGCAGCAGAACCTGTGGTCAAGCAGGAGCCGGCAGTGTCGATCAGGAGATCTGTGACGGCGGACTACATCATCTGCCTGGAGGACGGGAAGAAGTTCAAATCGTTGAAGCGGCATCTCACCACGCACTACAATCTAAGCCCTGATGAATATCGGCAGAAGTGGAACCTGCCAGCCGACTATCCCATGGTCGCGCCGAACTACGCCGCCACCCGCTCCGCCTTGGCGAAGGCGGCTGGGCTCGGTCGCAAGCCAACGACAGCAAAGCCCGCTCGGGTCACGGCGCCGAAACGGACGCCTCGCGTTGCCGCGGCGGCAACAGCTGCAGCGACCACGAAGTCTCCGGCGAAGAAAACGCGCAAAGTTGCCGCCAAGGCCTGACCCCGCATCCAGCGGTTTGCTGTTCGGCGCGGCGGCAGACATGAGCAAACGAAAGCCCCGTCGGCGGACGGGGCTTCTGCTTTTTGGACCGAGCTCACTCGGCGGCGCGGCGGGACCAGATGAGCGAGAACTCGCCCTCGGTTTCGGTCTCGACCAGGCTGGCGTAGATCGGAGCGGGGAAGCTCGGATCGTCAAGCTTGACGGAGTGGTAGTCGCGGCCTTCGCGCGAGGTCTTCTTCCATGCCGCACCGAACTCGGTTGCGCCGGCGAAGATGCGGTAGTCCGGACCCTTTTCGTTGTCGCCCTCGGCGGGGACGAAGTCGACGGCCTTGACGTTGAGGTTGAGGGTCTTGACGGAGCCCTTGAAGCCCTTGGCGGTGCGGGAGAAAGTGCCGATCGTAGCCATTGCGGTGTTTCCTTCTGCTGATCGGGCCGCGCCCATCGCGGCCTCGATGGTGGTCGTGAGACCGGAGACGATCGGTCCGCACCCGAAGGTGCCGAAACGAAGTGGAGGACGGCCGACGGCTGGCTTTTTTGTCTCGCGATGCAAAGTCGGCCGCAGGCCGGCGGCGGAAAAAAGCCTGCGGCGGACGTTGCGAGAAGACGATCGAGGCGAAGCTGGTCTTCGGTCAGACCCAATCCATCCGAGGCCGCAGTGGCGGGCCTGCCAGACGAAAAGGATGACCGCATGGCGATCGGTCAAAGAGCTTTTCGACCGAGCTAAATGGCCTCTGACGGCCTGCCAGACAGTCGACGCGCCAACCGAGGGAGAACCACCGCCCACCTGCACGCGACCAACAAAATCGGTCAGGCTTCCTTGCTTCTCGCCTCGAACCGCCGCCGAGTTCGGGCGACATGGAAAATGCGCACAAGGTGAGTCGTCCGCACTCACCTACCATGCCGAAAAAGGTCAATTTCCCGGCGGTACATCGCAGGCACAGTCGAAACCGCAGGCGGAAGATCCACTGAAAATCCTGATCTCTTGTCGCGCTGCCAGATGCTACGGCGCCATCACATGCCTCGTTGCCTTGCGGGGCTCTTTGGCGAAGGTCTGGCGCCGGTAGCATCATCGGATTCAAGCGTGACATGGGTGAGAATCCCGGCTCCTGTCGTCGCCGTATCCAAAGGACGACCATCGAGAGCCAAAGTCAAAAATAACCCGCAAAAGCGGTATTCCTGACTTCCCTAGAGCTGTGCAATAAGGCGAACGTTCCAATCAACAACGGAGGGGATGGAAGATGGCTGTAAACACCAATGACCTGGCGGAGCGTCTTGCTACTGCGCACGGCCTGTCGAAGGCACAGGCTAAGACTGCGGTCGAGGACGTGCTGAAAGGAATTACCGAGGCTGCCGCCAAGGGCGAGGAAGTGTCTCTGAATGGCTTCGGCAAATTCAAGGTTCAGAACAAGCCGGCGCGCGAGGGACGCAATCCGTCGACCGGCGCCACAATCAAGATCGCCGCATCGAAGAAGCTGGTGTTCCAGCCCGCCAAGGCTCTCAAGGACACTGTGAACAACGGCTGACGCGCGCCCCAAGGGCGGGGGACCGTCGGCCATAGCGACATGCAACCAGTCAGGTTTTCGTCGGGCGGCGACAAGTCAAAAATGGGGGTGCATCGAGCCTGCGGCTCTCCACGCTTGCGTTGAATTGCCGATGTCGTGCTCTCGAGGTCTCGGCCGCGCTGATCAGCGCGGCCGAAAATTTTAGTCGATCAATGGAAGAAGTGCCAGAGCCGTCGAAACGACTCCGGCTGCAACTTATTCGGCTGCAATATGGAGTTGTTCGCCTTCGTCGGCCGCATCACCAGCATCGGACAAGTCCGCTTCTCCGGAGGGCGCAACCGCCTCGCCCTGTTCCATTATCGGGTCGGCGGCCTCGTCCTGCGATCTCGCCTGTGCTTGAGGCTCCGAGGTTCGCAACAGGCTCGGGAGCCAGCCAGTCCCGGCAAGCAGTTGCTCGGCGGCTTCCGCCATCGGCTGCTTCTTCATCGTAAGAAGCCGCTCGGCTGCCTCATCGCTGACGGCCTCCCGCACGGCGCCAGCGATATGCGCCTTGGTGATCCGCCCGAAATAGGTGCGCGCCGTGGGCCGCCAATGCGCTGTCATGTCGAGTGCGACCGCCGTTGCCAGCCTGTCCGCTGTCTCATGGGCGCGCGGCTTGCGCTCCCAAGGCTGTTTCACGGCGTTGACCGTGAGCGAGGCGCAATGTGCGAACAGCGCCATGATGCTGGCGTGGTCGAGCGAGGCAATAAAGTCCCACAGGTCGGCCACGTCGCCCGGCATGTCCGCTGCCCATCCCGCATGACGATCCGCCAGCGCCTTGCCTGCTGCTGTATCCTCGATGCCATCCGCGTGACCGGCAAGGTAGGCGCTGGTCGGCCGGATTTCGAGGCAGTGTGCTTCCGCGCCCTGATAGAAGGTCTGCGCGGCAAGCGCATGCGCCACTGCAAGCAATGCAGTGTCGGGCTGCTCCCCAAGGGCAAGGCGAAGGCCGAGCGTACGGTGAGCGGTCAGGTCGCGGATGAGAAGATCAGACAGTGGTTTGCCGTCGTCTTCCGCATCTTCGTCGCCTCCGATATCAGGGGCCGCCCCTGCGCCAACTTCGATGATCTCGCCATCTTCGTTGACGTCATTGCCAACGCCGTCGGCGCCGGTTTCCGCTTCCTTCTCGGGTAGCTCGTCCTCGGCGCGGATGAAACCGCGCTCGATGCGGGGGGCTCCATCATGAGACAGGACGACGAACATGCCGCCACGCGCGATATCGCAGGAATCGTAGGCATTGCGTAGCGCGTCGTTGCGCTCGATCTCGGCCTCAAGCTCACCGAAGCGCCGGGCGGTGTCGTCGGGCAATTCCTCGGCGCCGTCCCATTCCGCCGTCAGCCGGTCGAGCGCTTCGGACGCCGCCGCGTAGGCGGCTTCGTCTTCCTCGGACAAGGCGACCGGCCGCGAATAGGTTCGGCGTAGGCCATGGGCATGCGGATAGTCGATGTGAACGTCCGCCCATTTCCAGCCTTCGCTTTGCCTGACGCTCTCCGCGATCCCTTCCAGCTTCTCAATGACCATGCGGTCAAGCAAGGCCGGGTCGTCATAGAAGCCGCCTCGATCATCGGTGAACAGGTCGCGGATGATCATGCCGCCGGCCTCGACATAGGCCTCCGCGCCGATGAACATGGCGCGGCGGTCGGTCGCCGCAACATGCGTCCGCGTCAATTCACGTCGAATGATGTAGGGTTCGCGATTGTAAGTCAGGTGTTCATAGACCTGTTCCTGGCGCGCGTGATCCTCAGTGATGGCGAAGGCCATCAACTGGTCGAGCGTCAGATCGCCATCGCGATAAACCTGAACAAGCTTCGGGCTGACCGAGCCCAGCCGCAGACGCTGCCGCACGACGTGAGGGGTGACGCCGAAGCGGGCGGCGATTTCCTCTGCACCCCATCCGTTTTCCTCGTTGAGGCGACGGAACGCCTCGAACTGATCGGCGGGGTGCATGTCCTCGCGGGGGATGTTCTCGTCAAGGCTGATTTCGAAGGGATCGTTCCTGGCGTCGATGACGCAGCGGATCGGTTCGGTCTTCTTGATTTCCTTGCGTTTTACCCGGAGCAATTGCGCCAGCCTGCGGCCTTCGCCAATGCTGACGAAATAGAAGCCGGTTTCCGCTCCGTCGCCGTCAAGCTCTGGTTCCACCACGAGGTTTTGCAGGATGCCCTTGGCGGCGATGCTTGCCGCATAGGCTTCGATGATCGCCTCGCTGTGCGGCGTTTTCCGCGCATTGCGGGGCGACTTCTTCAGCTTGTCGAGCGGAATGAAAACCTCCGTGCCGCTCTCCGGAACCGCAGCCGTCTCAGCGTTCGCGGAAGCGCCAACCGCTTCCACCTGATCCGCCACCGGCACCGTGGCGATCTTCGTCCTCTTCGATGTCCTTGCCATTGTCCTGATCCTTTCTCTCGTAAATGCCGGAGGCATGTCCCCGACATGCCTCCCGGGGGCGCGTGAGCGCGCGGCAGAGAGGGGGGCCATTGCCGGCGAGCAGGGCTGGGCTGCGCGTCGAGCGGGGTGGATGGTTCAGGACCGAAGATGACGGCTATAAGCCGCCTTGCGAGCGGGCGGCCCCGCTCTCGCGCAGGCGGCATTGGCGGGGGGAGAGATGGCCAAGACCATCTCTCCCCTTTTTGAAGCGTGTACGTTCTATAGGCTGGTTTGCTATCGCCCGATCCTCACCCTTCGAAGTTGACGCCGAGGAGGGTTGCTTGAGCCTGGACGGCCGTAACCGCGCGGAAACGACAGTCTCAGGGCGGACCGGCCGGGGCCAGAGCATGGGCAGTTGGAATTGGCGGCGCTTGAGGGATCGCGGAACTCGACGCGGCTGCATAACCAGCGCCAACTAGCGATATCACGGTGCCTACCCAGAGAAGATGCTGGATTGTCTTTACAGTTGATGGGAATTTCGATGGCTTGATTGTGACTTTGTAGTCTCCATCGAGTCGGTTTAGGTTATCAAGGTATCCATTAAAGGCGCGCCCAAACCGCCCCATAATATTTATAAATGCCAGGCTCAGAATTGCGCTGAAGACAAAGACGCCAATAGCGATCGCTTTGTCAGCCCGCATTTGCGAAGTGGCGAAATACCACAATCCACCGAGTGCCACGGTGAAAAGCGGCGGAATTTTATAGAGGATGTCATTCATCGACCGGAAATGTGCGTATTGCTCCCGGTAAATGTCGGATAGCTTTACACTACCCTCTGCGACTCGAGATACTGGTTCGCCTCGCTCGTTCATGGACCTTCCATCGACATTGTTCGTTGAGCCAGCAGGTCGCTCGACCCATCTGGGACCGCAAGTGATAGCTGCCTCTTTGTCTCCTCGATTGTTTGGGTTCGTTTTCACTGAGTGACTGAGGTATTTTACTAAATAACCCGCACTCCCGCTCTAATTGCCTATTGTCTACGGTAGCGAGGTCCTCTTGTGTGTGGCGCTTCGAATCCGAACCGATTCGGGCTACCGTTATCCGCTATTCTGAAAATGAGCTGGGATTGTGAACCAAATCTACCTCGACGGCCACTCCACCACGCCGCTTGCGCCAGAGGCACTAGAGGCGATGACGCCGTGGTGGCACGCGCAGACTGGCAATCCGCATTCGCCTCATTTTCGCGGAATGCTGGCATCGCAAGCCGTAGAGTCAGCCCGGGCCGAACTTGCCGAGTTGATATCAGCCGATTCACAAGAACTCGTCTTCACGTCTGGCGCAACCGAGGCCAATAACATCGCGATCCGCGGCACCGCCTTTGCAGCCCTTGAAAGCGGGTTCGATCGGCGACGGATCATCGTGTCGGCAATCGAGCACAAGAGCGTATTGGCGTCAGCCGCGTCGCTCAAGGGCCTTGGCTTCCAGGTGGTCGAGGCGCCGGTTACTCGGCAAGGCCTAGTCGATTTGGAGCGGCTTGCCGGACTTATTGACGATCAGACCCTTATGGTTTCGGTCATGGCGGTCAACAATGAGGTCGGCTCAATCCAGCCGATTGCTCGCGTGGTTGAGCTTGCCCGCGCCGCCGGCGCCCTCGTCCACGTCGACGCGGCCCAAGCCGTCGGCAAGCTGCCGCTCGGCTTTACCGATTTTGACCTAGCCAGCATTTCGTCGCATAAGGTGTACGGCCCAATGGGTATCGGGGCGCTGTTCATATCGTCGGCATCGTCGCTGCGGCCCCTGCCCGTGCAATTCGGCGGCGGCCAAGAGAGCGGACTTCGGCCGGGGACCGTACCGACCCCATTGGTGGTGGGATTCGGAGTGGCGGCAAGGGTTGCCAGGGAACGTCTCATCGTGGACTGTGCGCACGCGGCCGGACTGGCGGCCTCACTCTTGGACGAACTGCGGCTCCTACAGACGAAGTTTCTTGAGAATGTACCCGAAACCATCCGAGTCCCCGGCAGCATCAGCATAAGGTTCCCGGGACAAAACGCCATGTCAATTATTGGAAGGGCTGGTCATCGACTGGCCATTTCTGAAGGATCTGCTTGCAATAGTGGCCAGATCAACGAGTCGCATGTGCTGTCAGCAATGGGGTATACGACCCAAGAGGCGTCCGAAACTGTCAGAATCTACTGCTCACGCTTCAACACGCAGCACGAAGTGATTGAAGCCGCTAGAATCTTATCGGAGAGTATCCGTGATTGAGGTTGCCACTGGCGGAGGTCTCCAGTAGCATCCCGTTATGACGAACGACCTGTTTGATCCCGCAATTCAGATTCGTGTCTCCGGCCATGAGACGTTCCCCTTACGCTTGCTTTGGCTCAAGAAGGCGTTCGACGTTGCTTCGGGGCTCGATGGCGTTGACCGTAGAACATTTCACGAACAAAGCGCAATTGCTCGCTTCGGCGTGGGAAAGAATATGGCTTTGGCCATGCGCCATTGGGCGCTCGCCACCGCCATCATTGTGGATGATGAAACCCGCCTAAAAGCGACGGAATTCGGTCGGCTAATCTTTGAGGATGCCGGGCTTGACCCCTATCTCGAGCAGCACTCGACGCTGTGGCTAGTCCATGCTCAGCTCGTTTCTGCACCAGACGTGGCGACCACGTTCTATTATGCGTTCAACCGCATCAATCAGATCGCTTTCACGCGTGATGACCTTGTTCAGGCAATGGCTTCGATTGTCAACGCCCGCGGCGGCCGTGCAACGGCTGAAACTCTGAAGCGCGACGTTGAGGTCTTTGTTCGTAGTTATGCTGTTCGCGGCAGTGACAGCGGCGAGGATGCGTCCGAGCCGCTCCTCGTCGAACTCGGCCTGCTGCGCGAACTCAAGTCGAGTGGTCAGCTCGAATTTGTTCGCGGACCGAAGAATACGCTGTCGGACGGTGTTTTCGCACTCGTCCTGAAGCGCTATTGGGAGCGCAATCACGCGCTGTCGCCGACGCTATCTGTGGAGCAAGCTCAGTATGGACCCGGCTCCCCTGGCCGTATCTTCAAGCTCGATGAGGATAGTCTGGTCATCCGACTCATGCGAATTGGCGATGTTACCGATGGTAAGATGGTCTGGACTGACACCGCCGGCCTTCGGCAGGTGGCGTTGAACGGGGATTTCGCCACAATCGACGAAACTAAACTGATCACGTCAAGCTACGATAGACGAAGGGCTGCATGAGCAAACTCTCCGAAATCGTCAGGGTCGAGCGTCGGTTTGCGCTATCTGCACGACTGGATACGGATCTCAACGGTACTCCGCCGCTGACGGGTTACGTCTTGCAGTCAAGCGTTCGCAAATCGCTCGAGGCTATGCTGGACGGAATTGCCGAGGGCTCACAGTATGCATTCACGTGGACTGGCCCCTACGGTGGGGGAAAGTCTTGCGCTGCCTTACTTGTCGCGAACCTGGTGGGGGGCAACAAGAAACAGCGAGCGCTGGCGGAAGAAATTGTCGGAGAGGAGTTAGCTGGTGAATTTTCTGCGGCCTTCGTTGGTCGCGGAAAGTCTTGGGGCATTTTGGCCCTGACCGGCCGTCGCACCAGCCTTTCGAACGCCCTAGCCGATGCGGCCGCTGAAACCTTCGACTGGTCAGAAGAAATCAAGGGGGCCGCTGTCGCCGACGATAGAATCCTGATCGACGAGCTGGAAAGCCGTGCGCGTTCGAAAGGCGGGCTGCTGATCGTCATTGACGAACTTGGAAAATTTCTTGAGCACGCGATGGGCGATGGAGGCGACGTCCACATTCTGCAGGATCTTGCCGAGCGCGCCGCTCGGTCTGAAGGTCGGCTGGTGGTCGTCGGCATTTTACATCAATCATTTGAGCAGTATGCCGGCCGTCTGAACCGTAGTGCTCGCGATGAGTGGGCCAAGGTCCAAGGACGCTTTCAAAATGTGCCGTTCGTGGCTCAAGCAGACGAAGTGGCGGCCCTGCTCGCTCGAGCGATCCACGCCGATGAGACCCCCGCAGAAGCACGCGGCCTTGCATCGAAAACTGCGCTGGCGATATCGAAACGACGGCCTGTCGATATCGCCTTACTGACCAACGTGCTGGCGGACGCATGGCCCCTACATCCAGTGTCGGCGCTACTGCTTGGACCTATGTCGCGTCAGCGTTTCGCGCAGAACGAGCGCAGCGTCTTCGGATTTCTGTCATCGGCGGAGCCGCATGGTTTCCAAGCCCACTTGGCACAGACCGATGTCGGAGACGCATCCCTCTATGGTCCCGACCAACTGTGGGACTATCTCGTTGCCAACTTTGGCACGGCACTGTCCGTCGGACCTGATGGCAACCGGATGACCTTAGCCATCGAAGCGGTGGAGCGCGCTACGCTGCAGGGCTCTGTGGCTGCGCGACTGACGAAGTCGGCGGCGATCATCGAACTTTTCCGAAACGGATCGGGCCTGGCTGTTGCCGACGACATTCTTGCGCTTTGCGCGCCAGCCGTCAGCATCGGCCAAATCACTAAGACGCTCGATGACCTGGTCAACCGAGCAATCTTGATCCGCCAGCCACGTCTCGGTGGTTACGCGCTATTTGCCGGCAGTGATTTCGACCTTGATGATGCCATGGCCAAGATTGGACTTAAGCTCGACGCTGAAGTTCTGGCCGATCTACCATCCCGCCTAGGTGTTGGTCCGATTGCGGCGAAAAGCCATTACTTCGAGACTGGTGCCCTCCGGGTCTTCGACGTCCTTTTGCAATTCGCCGGCGAAGTGCCGGTCAATCCTGCGGCGTGGGCCAAAAAAACAGCTGCTGCGTTGGCGAAACGAAAGCGTAGCTCTTCAGGAATCCTTGTCTTGTTGATGCCGGACGCACGATCGTTTGACGCGAAGCTCGAGCTAGCAGCCAGAATCCTGAGCCGCGAATTGAAAGACGCAGGTGTGCTCGGCGCTGTGGCAGCAACAAACCGCGTCTATTTGCTGCGCGATCACGCGACCGATCTCTGTGCGATCGATCAGATCGAAGCATCGCATCCTCGGCTCGAAGGCGATCGCATCGCTCGTCGCGAATTAACAGCTCGGCGCGCGCAGATCACTGACGCCGTTCGCAGCGAGCTGATGGAGGCGTTCTTCTCTTCGCGTTGGTGGGCGTTCGACAAGCGGGAACAGGCGCTCGATGGAAAAGGCCTTACTGTGGTTGCTTCGGCGCTCTGCGCGAGCGCTTATCATAGTGCGCCGGTGATCCAGTCAGAACTTCTCTATCGCGACAAACCATCATCGAGTGCAATGGCGGGGCTTCGAGCAATCCTCCATGCCATGGTGGCTAAGTCCAACATCGAAGATCTTGGTATCGAGAACTACCCGGTCGAGCGCGGCCATTATCTGACGGTCTTGGCGCCGCTAGGACTGCATCGCAAGGATGATAACGGCGAATGGCGGTTCACGGACCCTGATGAAGAAGGCGCCGGCAAGAGCTTACAGCCCGCTTGGAGACTGTTGAAAGAAGAGAGGGTAAACCTCGGCGAATTGTTCGACCTGTGGGCCGCTCGGCCGTTCGGCATCAAGCGCGGCGTCATGCCGATGCTGGCGTTAGCTTACCTGCTGGCAAACCGTACACTCGTAGCTGTCTATGTCGACGGGCTTTATCAGGCCCTGATTGATGATGTGGTTGCCGATCGTTTGTTGCAGGACGCATCGGCTGTCGAGTTCCGCCGTATCTCCCGCTCGAAGCGCGATGAGCAATTCATCCATCAGCTGGCGGCATTGCTGTCCACCAATGATAAAGTCGTCGAAGCGAACGCTCTTCCCGTCGCGTCCGCTCTCTTCCAGCGCTTCCATGCGCTACCACTCTGGTCGCAGCGTACTGCTCACCTCGAAGAGAAGGTCCGGAAAGTCCGCGATGTGGTTCTCAAAGCGAGTGATCCGGAAGTCCTGTTGTTCTCTGACCTCAAATCGGTGCTGCAGGGCGAAACCGACCCCGCAGTCGCAGTTACCGCGTCGCTGCTTAAAGCCGAGACGGTCTATCCGGCAATGCTACACGAGATCAAGTGCCGGCTCGCCGAGCATCTGAGTGTAGATCCTGCGACCTTTGAAGGCATCGGTTTTCGAGCTTCAACCGCAGCCGGTATTTCGGGCGAACTGCGGCTTGAGGCGTTTATTATGCGGGCCGGTGGTTTCGAGGGCGGAGATGGCGATATTGAGGGTCTTGCAAGTCTGCTCGTGCACAAGCCGCCGCGTAACTGGTCGGATCGAGAACAGGAACAGGCCATGTTTGAGATGGCGAAACTAGCTCATCGGTTCCGGGATGCTGAGGCGTATGCCCGCATTAAAGGACGGGCTCCCACGGCCAAGGCCATTTCGGTGATGATCGGCTTGGATCCAACTGAGAAGCCGCTCTTCCATGCCTTCCACGTATCCGAGGAAGAATTCGCTCACGCCGACGACATAGCGACAGAGCTATTCGAGCAGCTGAAAAAGAAGGAACTGCGATCTGCAGTGTCACTCACCGCTTTGGCGAGGATCGTCGAGCGGCTGTCGGCGGGACAGGAATTGGAGCAGATATGACCCAAGTTCGCGAGCGTCATATTCTTGGAATTTCAGGAGGGCGCGATAGCGCTGCCCTCGCTGTACACATGCGCCAGACCCGTCCCAACATCGATTTAGAGTACTTCTTCACCGATACCGGGAAGGAATTGGCGGAAGTCTATTCGTTCCTCGACAAGCTAGAGGGCTTTCTGGGCAAGCCCATTACGCGGCTCAATCCCGATCGAGATTTCGATTTCTGGCTCAAAGAATACAATCACTTCTTACCTTCCCCGAAGACGCGGTGGTGCACTCGTCAGTTGAAGCTACGACCACTAGAACAATGGTTGCGCAAAGATCTCGATGATGGCGTCATCATCCATTCATACGTGGCTATTCGTGCCGACGAGCCTAGTCGTGAGGGTTACCAGGCAACCCATGGCAACATGCAGGTCCACTTTCCGCTACGCGAAGATGGCGTCAATCGCGCTGGGGTGATCGAAACCTTAGAAAGTGCGGGATTGGGTGAACCTGAATATTATCGGTGGCGAACCCGCTCTGGCTGCACGTTCTGCTTTTTTCAGCAGAAGATCGAATGGGTCCGACTTATGCGTGTCCACCCAGAGGCATTCGAAGATGCCAAGGGGTATGAAAAGACTGCGCGGGACCATGGCTCACCTTTTACGTGGAGCCAAGGCGAAGATTTGGACGAACTCAGCCGGCCTGAAAGAGTTGACCAGATCGAAAGGGAATTCGAGGTCCGACGTGCCCGGCTATTGTCTCGGCGTCGTGCGAATCCTTTGGCCGGCGATCAGGCTCCCTCGATTGATGACGTGTACGGCATTGATGAGGCGTCAGCCGGCTGCGTGATCTGCCATAAGTAGGGCTGCCGGTCATGCATTCCGTCGGCCCACGTGGTGTCGCACGCGGTGGAGTGTTTTCTTCATACTTATCGATTTGATTGTTCTGCGACGACGAATTGACGGCAGCTTTAGTTGCATCATTGTAAGAGAGCCGAACCGCAACATTCCCCCGACGAGGGACCTTACTAGGTGAGCAAGACAGACGTATCGTCGGTAATCCGGCTTCTCGAAAAGGCGGACCCAATTTTTTTCCTCCCGGGTGATGACTTGCTAGGGGCCTTGGTACCCGCCATCGCACAAAGTGACTATTTCGACTGCATGATGGGGTTCTTCGCAAGTTCCTCCCTCGCCGAGATAGGTCCTGGCTTGGCTTCCTTTCTCCGCAATTCCGACAAGCCGGTGAGGCTTCTTGTGAGCCCATACGTTTCCGAACGCGACCAACAGGCGTTGCGGGAGGGCTTGCTGTCTGCCGAGAGTGTAGCCGAGCGGTTATTCCAGGACGGTGTGCCGGAAGCAGACGACCTTGCTCGCCATACGCTAGCCTGCCTCGCCTGGCTGATCAGACAGAAACGGCTCGATTTCAGAGTGGCGATCCAAAAGGACGGGCTATTCCATCCCAAGGTCTGGTTGCTCGGTGTCGACCAGTTGCGGATCGTATTCCACGGATCGAGCAATCTGACAGGTGCCGCGCTACGACGAAATCGTGAGCAGGTCGCTCTCGCTCGCGCTTGGATGGATGATACCCAGGACAAGACCGAACAGCGCGTCAGGCGCGAATTCGAAGCCGTTTGGCGCGGTGATGACCCAGATTGTCTCGTGGTCCGCTTGCCGGCCGCCATTGAGGAGAAGTTGCTGTCTGATTACGGCAACGGTCGGCAGCCAACGGAGGAAGATGCAGAAGACCTGTGGGCTAGGGCCAAGCGGGTGGTCGATATTGCCATTCCGCCGAACGGACGGATTGCCGTCGCACAGAAGGTTGGGTTCCACATCCCGGATTGGCTGGAATACGAAACTGGTGCTTTCAAGCACCAAGGTGAGGCCGTGAGAGCGTGGAGAGGTGCCGATAACCGTGGTATTCTTGCAATGGCCACGGGTTCGGGCAAGACGCTGACCTCGCTCATAGCGTGTTACAAACTGCACGAAGTCGTGGGGCAACTACTCATCGTCATCGCAGCTCCATACGTTCCTCTCGTAATGCAATGGTGCGATGAGGTTGCGCTTTTTGGCGTGACCTCGCGCAATCTTTCGGACGGAAGCGGCCCGGCCGAGCGACGGCGGCAAATTGGCGAAGCAGGCCGTAGCCTAAAGCTCAAGCTCTCGCAGGTAGAGGTCTTGGTTGTCAGTCATGACATTCTGACTGATCCTGAGTTCCAGTCGCAGATCGCCCGTATACCCGCCGGCAGAGTACTAGTCGCCGATGAAGTGCATAACCTTGGCAGCGCGGGCTTCCTAGCCCATCAACCTACATTCTTTGACTATCGCCTTGGCCTCTCAGCAACTCCAGTCCGCCAATACGACCCTGACGGAACAGACAAGCTCTTCGACTACTTCGGGCGACCCTGCTTCGAATTCACGTTGGAGCAGGCGATCGGGGTTTGCCTCGTGCCATACGACTACTACGTTCACCGCGTCTCATTGACAGACGACGAAATGAACGATTTCGCAGCCCTTTCTGATCAGATAAGAAGGTTGGCGTGGAAGCTCAGCGCCGGCATCAGTGATCCGCAACTCGACAATCTCATCCGAAAACGGCGTTTGATCGTGGAGGTTGCATCGAACAAATTAGCCGAACTAGAGGAACTTCTGGATCGGACCCGTCCGGGTGATCTGAACTACGAGCTAATCTATGCCACCGACAAGGCCCCCAGGCAACTACAAGATGTCAATCGCATCCTGCGCGATCGAGGAGTGCTATTCCATCAACTGACCTCGGAGGAAACCCGCGACCGCAAGCGCACAGCCACGATACTTGCCGACTTCCAGTCCGGTGGTTTGCAGGTCTTGACTGCAAAGCGAGTCCTGGACGAGGGTGTAAATGTTCCTCAGATTAAGCGCGCCTATATTTTGGCGAGTAATACTGTCGAACGACAATGGGTCCAACGCCGCGGTAGACTTCTTCGAAAATGTGATGCCGTCGGCAAAAGTCACGCTATTATTCACGATTTCGTAGCGATGCCGCCCGCGGACCTATTGGGGGATGACGATGCCAAGCAGCTGGCACGAGGAGAATTGAAACGGGTGCAGGAGTTTGCCCGATTGGCCAGGAATTTCGGAGCCGCCGATGGCCCAATTCCAGCATTGGAGCAACTCCAAGAATATGCGTTCGACTTATCTTAAGGGGGGAAATTTGGATTCGAAGCGGGTAATCGATATCATCTTAGAAGAGGCGATGAAGGTCGAAGAGCGGTTCTCGGGATACCGGGAAGAACTGCGAACCTTGGTTGCCGAGATCGTCAGCATCGAACGGAAGCACCGTTTTGTGCATCGAAACGTCCGCAAGGACATCGCCGATCAGATTAACAATCTGGGCAATGAACTCGCCGAAAAATTGGCACAGCAGTCAGGAGAAGCCAAATGAAGCTTCTGCGTGCACGTTTCGAGAATTTTCGACTACTCAGAGACCTCGAGCTTGAGTTCTCAACTCGGCCCGACAAGAACCTGACAGTGATCCGCGCCGAAAACGAGACCGGCAAGACCACGATTTTGACGGCGATGCAGTGGGCGTTCTTTGGCGACGAGGCCCTTCCAGGGGATGCCAAGAGTTATCGGTTGGGGCCGATCGACTGGTCCGCACGCAACTGCTCCATCGAAGTCCATGTCGACTTCGAGGTCACGATCACCAAGCGTGCGGGCTTCGCTCCGGAGCAGCGACGCTATCGTGTAATTCGACGCGCCGTCGAAACTCTCGACCAAACCAAATGGACGCGCAGCGACTCCGTGTTGGAAATGTATGAGCTTACCGGCGCCGGCGGGACCAAGAAGGAAAACCACCCTGACAACAGGCTTAGGACCGAATTGCCACCTGAGCTTCGAGAGATTTTCTTCACAGACGGAGATCGCGCCCTGAGCTTCATCGAAGCCGACAGCATGACTATCAAGAGAAAGCGCGTCGAGAACGCCATCAAGGCCCTACTAGGGCTGTCGGTGGTGGAGGAAGCCGGCAAGCATGTGAAGGCCGCTGGCGCCGACATCAATAAACAGGTGAAGGAGACAAACGCCAGCGAACGTGTCCGAAAGGCTTCCAAGCGTATCGAGGAGCTCGATGAGGAGATTGCAGGTTACGAAGCGACAATTGCTAAAGCGACTGATGAGCAGGGGCGAGCCGAGGAGTATTTCGAGAAGTTGACCCGGCAGATCGAGAACGCTCTTCGCGCAGGGAATAGGTCGGAGCTAGTCGAGGAACTGCACAACGTACAGATACAGCTGAAGCGCGAGAAACAGCAGGAATTGTCGCTGGCACGGGATCTCGGAGAATTGATCAAGGACCAACTCCTCGCGCGACAACTCCTGGCCGGACACATCGAGTTGGCGACAGCGCAACTCGATAAATTGCGGGAACAGGGCGACATCCCGAATCAAGCCATACCGGTCCTCCTGGAACGCCTTAAGGAAGGCACTTGCATATGCGGCGAGCCACTTTCGTCGCATGACAATGATGCGGAACGCCGTCGCAAGCATATCGAAGACCTCGTCGAGCAGAGTAGGAGCGCCGATGCGGCGAAAATGCTCATCACAGAACTCTACTTTGGCGCGAAGACTCTGATGGAGCCCCTGCCTAAAAACGGTTGGAAGTCGCGCTACATCGCTCACTTGGACAATCGGAAGGGCGTGGCGGCTAGCATTGCTCAGTTGAACGGCCGCGAGGCACAAATTGAAGCTAAAATGGCCTCCATCCCCGACGTCGATGTTCAATCGCTTCAGACCGATCGCAAAACCGCTCGCCGTGCCGCCGATGAGCAAGGCGAGATTGCCTCCCGCGCTCGCGTTAAGCTCGAGCGGGCCAAGGTCGAGAAAAGCGACGCCGAGCAGGATCGGGACAAGGGTTTGAAAGAGGGGCAGAAGGGCGACCGGCTTCGCGGAGAGCTCATCGTCTCGCAAGATCTCTGGATCGTTTTTGATCGTGCGTTAGCACGGCTCAAATCTGACGAGCTGCAGCGGGTTAGCGGCCTGATGAACGATATCTTTCTGGAGATGATCGGTGCGGACCCAGATCAGGGTGCCATTATCCGCCAAGCGGCTATCAGCCCCGCATTCGACATTATTGTGCTGGGGCCGGATGATCGAGAGCTAAACCCCGACAGAGACCTCAATGGTGCATCGAGGCGCGCACTGACCTTGGCGTTCATCCTTGCCCTCACACAGGTAAGTGAGGTCGAGGCACCCAACATCATCGATACGCCCTTGGGCATGATGAGCGGCTACGTCAAAGCATCCGTGTTGCGAGCCGCAATCCAACATAGTGCGCAGTTAGTCCTTTTCCTCACGCGATCCGAAATCGCCGGTACGGAATCGATCCTTAAGCAGTATGCAGGCGCAGTGGTGACGCTCACCAACCCTGCTCACTACCCCACCATGCTTATGCATCCGCCAGTGTCTAACACAAGACAGATCGTGAAGTGTGATTGCTCGTACGACGAGGAGTGCGAAATCTGCGCCCGTCGAATGGACGTAGCCGCCGAAACCCCAGAAATGGAACCCGCTTGATCATGAGCGCCATAAGCAACCCATTTTTGAATGCGGAAATCAACGCACCGAATGAGTTTCAGGAGTTCTTCCAGAGGTACTCTCAATCGACAGGTGCAAGCTCAGTTGATGAGCTGGATCGAAAGCCCTTTCCTCGTATGGTTGACTTCTGGTTCCTCGCGATCGGCGTGGCGGTGAAGAAGAAACTGAAGGCAGTCGATCTTACGGGTATGGCCACTTACAAAGCCGCTGAAGGCGCGGCAGTTTCCTCGCCTGAATGGCGGATACACGCACTGAAGCTGATCGCCATTGGAGAGACCGGCGACCCGACGATCGTGACGGACGGTAGGGCCATGATGCGGATCGCAAACAGCCTTGCATTTGCCGGCATGCCGCACCTAGTCGAAATCCTTGAAGAGCATCTCGACGACGAGGCCTTTGGCCTCTGCGACGCTCTGATAGACCTGCTCGACAATTAGACGGACCTTGAAATATTCGGACCAGACAATGGCTTCGGTGCGGGAGGGATCGTGGCTAAAAGCCCTGTTGACCTTGTTAGCCAAACAAAATGGCTGAAAGGCGAAATGCAGCATTTTTTCCTCGACTTTCGGCGGTGGAGGAGATTCAGCACGCGTTACAAACTTGAATGGAAGAAGGAGCGGTTCGGCGAGGCTACTCGACCAAGCATCCCGAACGAACGTGGAGTTTACGTGTTTACCGCCGAATTGTCGCCCGGAAAGCTGCCTTCACATGGCTATATTCTGTATATGGGGATCACTGGTGACGTCTCAAATGCGACGTTGAGGAGCCGCTACACTCAATATCTCCGACAACACAACACCCAGAGGGGACGCCCCGCTATTACCTATATGCTATCGAATTGGAAAGATGATCTCTTTTTCAACTTCGCCACATTTTCCAACAAGGCGGTTGATCTGTCGAAACTGGAGAATGCCTTTCTGGACGCAGTCAATCCTCCTATGAACAAGCGCGATCTCGGCGCGACGATCACGAACGCGAAGGCGGCAGCATTCTGATGGCTACCAAACCCCTCATCCTCCCCGCACTGAGAGGCTATTTCGGCGACTGGGTTTACTATTCTTGCCTCATACCAGTCCCAGAGATCGCCGCGCGCGTTAAGTTTGCGACAGAAATTCACCAAAACAAGGCCTTGTCAGACCTCATTCAGCGCACTCTTCAAGGCACTAGAGCGAAACACATTGCCGCGTACCTAGCCAATAACGACGAACGTTTCTTCAACTCGTTGGTTCTGGCGACTTATGGAGGCAAGCCAAAATGGTTAGAGCTTGGCGACTTCAAGTCCGAGGCTTACCCCGAGCTGGTCAAGAACGTAAATCAGAGTGCCATGGACAACGTCGGCTTCCTAAATTTGACAGGCTCGGAAAAAATCTTCGCCGTCGACGGACAACATCGGCTTGCGGGTATCAAGAAAGCAATAGAAGAGAAGGTTGACCTTAGTGACCAGCAACTGCCGATAATAATGGTCGGTCACAAGCCTGGTAAGGAAGGAATGGTTCGAACTCGCCGTCTATTTACCACGCTGAATAAGACTGCCGTCCCGGTCTTGAAAAACGAGATCATCGCCCTCGACGAGGACGACGTTATGGCGATCGTGGCTCGCAGGATGGTTGAGACCGATCCGCGCTTCATGAATCCCAAGATTGCGGTGATTTCGAGCGCCAACATACCGCCAACCAATTTCGAGTCGCTCACGACGATTGCCAATCTTTATGACGTCCTTCGCTTGATATTCCAGCTTGAGGTCGGCAAGGCGTCGGACGAGCGGCTCCGGTTTAATAGGCCCTCCGACGAACGGCTCGATAAACACTACGCCTACGCAATGGAGTTCTTCAATCAGCTCGCAACCGCTTATCCTGCGGTGAAATCCCTTTTCGACACCACCGATCCAGAAGCAGTCACCAAGAAGCAACGCGGTAACCATGGTGGTCATCTGCTATTTCGACCGATCGGACTCGAAATGATGACCAGGGTCGCAATTGACCTCGTAACGAAAAAGAAAATTACGTTCGAGGAAGCGTTCACCATCATGAAGGGACTGCCGGTAGACCTTGCAGGCGCTCCTTATGTTGGAGTTATTTGGGAGCCTACAAAGCGCATTATTGTGGCCCGTGGGAAGCGCGTCGCGCGTGACATTTTGAAGTACATGGTTGGGCTGCCAGTCGGGAAGCAACTCGTGAGAGAATATCGCGAGCTGTTGGGGCACGACGCGGCTGATGAGAGCGTTCAGCTGCCGTCCAAGGTGATTTGACAGTTCTGGGATCCTATTGGTCTCTTCGCTCAATTGGCCAGCCTCCTGCGAGAGAACCATCCCCCTTGGCGTCCCAGCACCGCTTGCGCTTGCATACGGTTTCCGCAATCCTGGCAAGATGCGACATTCGCCTCTTGGATTTGTGCTGGCGCTAGCAAAAGTGCGGTGGGCTCAAAAGCCGTCCGCCGGTGCGGAGGAATGGAAACCGCTTTCGACGGCCGCTTCAGGCTGCATTACTGAGGCATACTACCTGCAAGTGGAGTTAGCAGGGCAGCGTGAGAGCACGAGACGAGCGATTGAGCACTCCGCCGCCTACATCGCAACTGAATTGGAAAAAGCGAAGAGGCGCAGAGAACGGCGCCGCAGCCAACAATGACCCGCCTGTCCTTTGCAGAAGAGCTTGAAAGCGCGGCGGATCGCATAGCAGGCATGTCGCGGCCGGATCTGCAGATCATTCTTCGCCGCGCGGCGTTGATGCTCAGGAATGTTGCCGGCGTGCCCCTCGAGGCGGCGACTGAGGATGCACTTGACGCCATGGCTGCCGAGATGAAGCTGGGCCGATCCGACCTCATACAGATTGTATTGCGCGATTGGCTGGAGGCGAACGCCTGTCTCCCGGTACATACCATCGACGAGGAGAGCGAAACCGAAGGGAGCGCATAGTTGCGATGACGGCGCCCTGGTTCTGTTTCCAAATGACGCGTTCCTGCCTCGTTGATCTCTGCGCCGGCGACCATCGGCGCTCCTAGCAAGAACGGCGTATAAACCGCAATCCTGCGCGCGTCCGCAACGGTTGACGAATGCCGTGCGTAGGACGGAGGAAATTCGCCTCCGCCGCGGACGGTGAACAGGACAGCCGTAGGAGCGTCAGCATGGCGCCGGCCGCAGGACGGGACGCGGGACCGACTGTCCCCGTCCGCGGCGGTCCGCATGTTCTTGCCTCAGGATGGCAGCTGACCGGCCGAAATCGCGCGAAGTTCCACCTCTAATCCGGCGGCTGATCAGCGACGTGCGCTAGGATTGGCCACCGCAGCGCCGAGTTTGCCTGGAAGAAATCGATGAGGTGTTGCGCCCTTGAGGCTCCCCTCAATTGCGTGGCAGCTTGCAAATTTCCACGCGACAGGCCCGCACTCTTGGGTCGTCCTGCTCCGGGTGCCGTCACAAGCTCACGCTTTTGCGTACCGGCAACTGCTGCGCTGCCATCTCAGGGGTTGGAAAGCACGACAGATACGCGGTCGTGCTCGTGCTGTGTGTTGGGGGCCAGAGCAGGCTCGTTTCGCTGCCGTCTGGAATGATAGAGGTTGGTATGTGACGCCTCCGGTGTGAACACAAGGAAGGTCGCGGTTCCGGAGACGCTTCAGGCCGACGCCTCTGGCCTCTAGTCCGCCCGGTAGGCATTCAACGATCTTCCTTTCGCGCCTCACGCAGTCGGAACGCGGCGCATTCGAGATCATCGCCAGTAAACTCATCAGGGAACTTCTCGACGGCTGCCTCAATCGTCCAATCAAGCAGGTTGAGCTTGTGAAGGCGTTTGAAGCCGCTCTGGATGTCGCCGCTTCGGACGAGCCTCGATATAGTAGGGATAGTGCCTAGCTGTTGACGCATCCCTATGAAGACTGTCGGGATGTATCGTTTCTCCCGCCCTTTTTGGATCGTTTCGTCAATGAACGCTTCAAGTGCCAGGCTCGCTTTGCGCATACCGCATTCCCGTGCTTTCCTGTAAGCATATATGTTCAAACGCATGGTCGATCAAAGCCGTATGCCCACGGGCATATTATAAGCCGGGCCACTTGATCTTGCCGGATCGCGTCTTGCAAGCTACCCCGGATCCCTCGCAGTCACTGCGGTAGGCAAAAAGGTGTGCGGGTCAGGGGCTAAAGGGAGGACCGCATGAGCGACGTGGCGAAGATCCTGGGACTGATCGAGAACTGCAACGATCCCGAAAAACTGAGATCTTGGATCAGGAACGCGCGGGACAAGGGTGAGCCGGGCGTCGCCGACGCAGCTTTCCGCAAGTTGGTTTCGGTCCTGCCCAAAGAGAAGCCGGGAACCGTGGAGCATGATTTCTGGCAGACGATACATGCCTTCGAGCATGTCCTGTCCGAAGAGCGGGGAAAGACGACCCGGCTCGCGCGCACAAGGCAGAAAGTCGCAAGGGCGGGAGTGGTCCAGACGCTTCAAGACTGGGCCATGAGCGCCAAGAGCACCGACGGCTTTGACATGCTGCTGGAGCGGAACATGCCGGAGCTGACCGGCGAAGCCATTGTCCTGCGGCACGCGCCACAGTTTGACGCGGAGGTCGTCGCGGCGGCCAGGCGCAGGCTGGAGGCAGCGGATATCGATATTGCCACGCTTGCTGGCGCCACGCCTACCGGATGACCGTCCGCAAGAAGGGCGACCGTCTCAGGCTGCCGCCGATCGTGGCGGGCGAGTGGCGCGGCGAGATCGTAGCCCCGGCCAGTGTCAACTTCGGCCAGGTGGTCCAGCCAGGCCCGCCCCGCCAGTCGGTCGAGTTCACCTATGTCATACTCCCAGCCACTCTCATCATGCCGGACGCGGCGTTCCGCTGGCCGGGCATTGTCATGATCATGGCGCCCACCCCCTTGAAGACGGATTTCCCTGACGCGGGCACGCTCTTCCCGGCCGATCGCCTGCCGTCGCTGAGCCTCTCCCTCCAGGTCACCAGGGCGCAGTTTTCAGACATGCTGCCACTCATCGAAGCGCGGCGATTCAAGGACTTCTATTTCACCGTGGACGAGGCAAGGGAAGGTTCCTGGCCTGTGCGGAGCTGGGGCATGGGAGCCACGATGGCCTAGCGCGCCGGCCCGCCTCCATTCTATCCGTCACGACGATGGCAGGGTGCGCCTGCAACGTCCCGGCCATGATCGTCATCCGAGCCGCCTTGGCATGTGCGGCGTCGCGCGCACGGGCACTCTTCCTCGTCGCTACCGTTCAACGGCCGTGGCTGCGCGCTTGCGGGACGGCTATGGATCGACCACATCGGCCATTTCCAGGTAGCGGCAGAAGCCGTTGGCGAGCTGCATCTGGCGCGGCGTCCGGCATTCCGGCTCGAACACATCCGGGTTGGCCACGAGGATGCACAGTGCCTTGGCGCGGGAGGTGGCCACGTTGAGCCGATTCGCGCTGTAGAGGAACTCCATGCCACGCGGGGCGTCTGCATGGCTGGAGGTCGTGATGGAATAGATCACGACGGGCGCCTCCTGCCCCTGGAACTTGTCAACCGTCCCGACCCTCGCGCCGGGGAGGCGCGCCTGGATTTCAAAGACCTGCGCGTTGTAGGGCGCGATAACCAGGATGTCGTTCGGGGTAAGCGGCGCCTCATTACCCTCGCGGTCGCGCCAACGTGCGCCCGAAGCGAGGATCCCGGTCACAATATTGCGAATACAGTCGGCCTCCTCCGGGCTGGAATTCTGGTTGCCGCTGTGCTGCACCGCGACATAGCGCAGGCCGCTCCCGCCAAGCGGGCCGTCCGTCAGGATGGCCTGGTTCTCTAGACCGGGACGGGGAAGGAGGCGGCTTTCGTAGAACAGCTCGGAGGTGAACCGGCAGATATCGGGGTGGAGGCGCCAGGTCTGGTCGAGGAACAGGCCCTCGTCCTCGGCGATGGTCTGCCGTCCGCCGAGAAGGTGGTCGAGGGCCGAGACCTCCGTCCCCTCGGGGTGCGAGCCCTGCATTGGCTGCTCAAGCTGCCGGGGATCGCCAAGCAGGACAAGGCTGGATGCGGCCGGCGATATGGCAAGCACGTTGGCGAGCGACATCTGCGCGGCCTCGTCCACGAACAGCACGTCGACGAGGCGGGCTGCATCGGGCCGGGCCCACAGGAACCCCGTGCCGCCGAGGACGTGGTAGCCGCTCGCAAAGGCGCCGAGGGCCTCGGGGTTCTTCGTCGTGAAGGTGAGGTGCGGGACATTGTCTTCCGCATCCGTGACCTTGTGCAGGCACTGCAGGTCGAAGTCTTCCTTCGCTGCTTCCTCGGCGGCCTTCGCGAGCAGGTTGCGAATGACCTTGTGGCTGTTGGCAGTCACTCCGACGCGAAGGCCGGCCCTGACGAGCGCAAGGATCGCGTAGGCGCCGGCATGGGTCTTGCCCGCGCCAGGCGGTCCCTGGATGGCGAGCACGCCCTGCAATGCAGGGACGAGGCGGCAGGCCGCATCGACCGGGCTCTCGCCCGGCTGGCGCAGCGCCGCGCCGCCGGCATCGGGCGGCCGCCGCAGCAGCAGATCGCGCGCCGCCTTGTAGGCACCGGGACCGCCAATGCCATGATCGGCCACGTACTCCCCGATCTGCACCAGGGATTCGGCCAGGACAGCCGTGTCGATGTAGGTATGGGCGAAGATCGCTTCGGGGTGAACACCGGCAGTGTCGCCCCGCTTCTTGATGTCGATGAAGCGATGTTCCAGGTCGACGCCCTCGACCTTGCCGAAGCGCTCGCCGCCGACGCTGCGCAAATCCTCCCCGCCGCGAAACTCCGCGTCCTGCGGGGGAAATCGATAGCGGTGGATAGGGACCTTGGCGGTGCCCCCCACGGTATCCACGAACTCGAGGCCGGCGATGCCTGCCCGCTCGTCCTCCAGCTCGTCCGCAGACAGCGCCGCCAGCCGGAAATATTCCCACCAGCTCGCCTTCTCTTCCCGGCGATGCCAGTCGAGCACGTTCGCCAGCACGTAGAGCGCCTGCTGCTCTGCGCTACGCTCCGCGGCGTCCACCGGAATGCCATCGATCAATTTGGCCACGACTGCATCGATCCGCGCCTGCCAGGCTGTAATATCCGGCGGAGCATCCTGTCCAGGCGGAGCCGGCCGGGGAATCTCCACGCCTGAGGCGACCGCCCCAGTCCGCAGGCCCTCCAGCCAGTCCCGAAGCCGCTCCGTCGAGACACAGTCATCTTGGTTGTAGCCCGTAACGACGGCCCGATCTTCCGCATTGATGCCGCCTGCATCCCCGAGCTCCAGGCGGGCCTGGACCCTGCTCAAGGAGTAGTTGGCATCGGACAGCGAGACCGCGCGTGCGAATTCGTAGAGCGGCTCCAGCTTCTTGATGGAATAGCTCTCGACGCTGGCGCGGATAGCGTGGCGAGCCACCGCGTAGAGATCGACCAGGACCTGGCCGCGCAGCAGAGTGTCGATCTCTTCCTCACGCGTGGCGTAGCGCCCCATCAGGCGTTTGAGCGCGCCCACCTCATAGGCCGCGTAGTGATAAATGTGCATGCCGGGATGGTGCGCTCGTCGCTCGATCACGAAATCGACGAAGCGCTCAAACGCTGCCTTTTCATCGGCCGGCGTAAGACACCAGTCAGCGACGTAAGTGAGCACGCCCGCTGGGTGCTTGAAGGCATAGCCGAAGAGATATTCGAGGCCACCATCGCCGACGAAGGGGTCGCCCTCGAGATCGAAGAAGATGTCGCCGTCGTCCGGTTCCGGCAGGAGGCACAGGCCAAAGCCCGGTTCGATCGGCAGCGCTTCATGCAGCAACTGCCCGGCCGCGCGACCCTCGACCTGGATCCGGGCCTGCTCCCGGATGCGATTGTAGGACGAAGCGGCGCCGCGCTCCGGCTTCCAAGGCAGCGGAAGGGGGAGCGCGGCCAGCGCAGCCATGGTGGGCACGTCGTGGCTGGCGAGCTCGCCGCGCTGCGCGGCCGTGATCCCGGCCACAAGGGAGAGGTGATCGTCCTGGTGGCGCTGGTCGTCGCATCGGCCGCGCCAGCGGCAGATATCGCAATGAGCGACCGGCTCCGGATAGGTGCCGTCGTTTCCGTTCAAGGACGCGACGAAGCGTTTCCGGACATTGCGGTAGTAGGCGGCATAGTCGCGGACCCGAAAGGCCTCCGGCTCGAAGCCGGTAAGGGGCGCGACAACGTAGGCGTATTCTGGCACGAGGCCCTGCACCTGCCCGACGAGGTCAGAATAGAGGCAGAGCTGCAGCACCGTTCCGCCCTTGGTTTCGCGGGCGAGCTTGGTGTCGATGACTTCATAGGACCAGGCGCCGAGATCGCTTGGCGTCTCGACGCGCCGGAGGATGTCGGCCCGGCCCGTGAAGGGCGGCACGCGCAGCGCCGCCTGCACTACGATCTGCGCGCCGGCGCGCATCGCCTCGATGGTGGTGGCCACTGAGCGATCACCGATGCCCTTGCCTTCGATGACCGTGACCATAAGGCCGGACGCGCGCAGGTGATCGACATAGGCCGCCTCGTGCGCGGCCCCGCGGTGCTGCAGGATCTCAAGCAGCGGGTCCCAGATCTTCGGCTTCTCAAGCGCGCCATCCGCTACCTGGAGATCAAGCGCCGTCAGGTGGCCGCAGTTCAAGTAGCCGACCAGGTCGGATGCGCTCAACTGTAATTCGGACCTAATTCTCAGCATAAACAAAGTCTACGCAGATTGGTGACGGCCGCCAATTCGGTTGATATCGCCGCCTTGTGCCGACGGCGTCGGTCTGCGGTATTGCCTTCCGCCGTTTGCCGCGATCGCCGCACCGTTCCCCGGCCGGCGATTCTGGGCTGAGCATCGCGTCTAGGAAGATACTGCCAGCGAAGACCGCGAAGCGGCCTCTGTTCACGACAGCCTAGTCCGCAAAGCCGATGCAATACCGCCAAGGCTTGCACTCCTAAAATACCTTCAATCTCCGGGGAATATTTGTCTAAGATGCTTTAAGTCCGGGAAGGAAGACCGATTGGAGAAGGACGCAAGATCTTGCACAAGAAAAAGACGGTTTCCGTGGTGACGCCCCCCAGCCAGGCGGAACGCGCTGTGCCGATTGCAGAACATACGCTGCGGCACTTTGAGGAGACGGCAGACCGGGTTCGGGAGAAACTTGCTGAGGGCAGTCCGTCACCGGCCAACGCCTTGGCTTCACTAAACGCCTTTACAGATGGCCCTGCGGTTCGCCGCGTGAGCCAGAACTCTGATCAACTGCGGCGCGCGCTTGTTGCGTTGTTGGCAGAGCCAGCTTTTTCCCGTGTGGTGGCGCAGGACGAAGACGGCGCGCGCAGGTCCGTCTTTGTTTCCCGGGCGGTCCCGCATCGGACGCCTTCGGACGGAAGCATTGCTGTCGGCTACCATCTCCCCTTTGGTCGAATCGCTGCACTTCCCATCGGAGGAAGCATCCTAGGTCCCGGATCTCAAACATTCACGGTGCTTGAGAAGTCAACGCTGTACGCCAAGGAGGTGGGCGGTATCTGGGACTCGCTCAACACCTTCGTTGAAGGCGAGGATTTTGCGGCGTTTACGGTCGTCTCGCTTCGCGAGTTGCTACGGGGCCTGGATGTCGCCGAAGAAGAGCTTGATATCCTTGAGGCCGCATTGGCGAGCGACAGGGCTGCGGCAGTCGTTTTTGAGGGTCGCAAACGCGATGTCATTACCAGGATGGCGCTCCGCGACCTTAAGGTTCTAGACGAGTATCAGGATGAGATATTCCGTCTCCCCCTGGATACGCGCCTCGTGATCCTTGGGCCGCCCGGCACTGGGAAAACGACCACGCTTATCAAGCGTCTTGGACAGAAGATCGATTTGGAAAGCCTTCCTGAGGAAGAGCGGGATGTGATCGGCGCGACAACGTCGGGCGAAGCCCAACACGAGACGAGCTGGCTGATGTTCACCCCAACGACGTTGTTGCGGCGATATGTGAAGGAAGCCTTCGCGAAGGAACTTATCCCGGCACCTGATGAGCGTATTCAGACTTGGGACGACTACCGGCGCGAGCTTGCCCGGAACCGCTTCGGTGTCTTGCGCTCCGCTGCCGGGGCCGGCTCGTTCGTGATGAAGGATGCGTTGCCTTCGCTGTTGCCGGAGACAGTAGCGGAGCAGCGGGCGTGGTTCGAGGATTTTGAGGCTTGGCAGCTTGGCCTGTTTTGGAGGGAGCTGAAAACGAACGCCGACATTCTGGCCGTCGAGGGCTCGGCAGATGTAAAGCGTCTTGGCGCGCGTCTCCGGGAAGCACTTCCCTCGTCCGTTTATGGCCCCCATCCGGGCGCGTTGATTTCCATGGCGGCCATGGCGGACGAGCTTCAGGCACTGATCGGCGGATTGAAGAGGAAAACCGACGAGGCGCTAAACGCTGCCGCCAGGCAGGCGCTGAGGGCAGATGCTGGTTTTCTTGATACACTTGTAGCGTTCGTCGGAACGCTGACAGAAAGCGATGATAACGAAGATCCCGACGAGGAGGATGAAGAAGAGACCCGCCAGATCAAGCTTGGCCGCGAAGCTGCTGTGGAAGCATTGTACCGCGCCTTGCGTGCCAAAGCGCGCGCAGCGGCCAGTGGACGATCGCTCGGAAAGCAATCGCGAAACGGCCGACTTGCCGATTGGTTTGGCGACCGTAGCCTGACGCAGGACGCTTTGCGCACAATCGGGACCGATCTCCTTCTGCAAACGGCAGCGCGGCGTTTCCTGAATACCGAACGGCGTCTTGTTGACGGGGTCGGCGCACGGTATCGACGCTTTCGTCGCGAACGTCAGACAGAAGGCCGCTGGTATCGCCGTGATCCGATTGCGGCGACCGACCTGCACCCGCTGGAGGTCGATCTAATTTTGCTGGCCATCCTCAACTCCGCCCGCACATTGCTTGCGGATCGGCGGATTGCACGCGGGCACGCCCAGGGCCGCCATGCCGCGTTGGCGCCCGTCCTGTCGCTGAACCGCACGCAAATCCTAGTGGATGAAGCGACAGATTTCTCGCCGGTGCAACTTGCCTGCATGGCGGCATTGTGCGATCCGGCGGCCCGTTCCTTTGTCGCCTGTGGCGATTTCAATCAGCGCATCACGGAATGGGGAAGCCGTTCGGATGACGACCTGAAGTGGGTCTTCCCAGATTTCGAGGTTCGTTCCGTCAACATCACTTATCGCCACAGCCGGCAGTTGAATGAGTTGGCGCGGGCCATTGCGCAGCTTTCATCGCCCGATGTCCCTGAGGCGCAGTTGCCGCAGCGGGTCAACAATGACGGATTCGATCCTGTTCTGGGCGTCAGACTGGGGGATCGCCTCGCCTGCGCGTCTTGGCTGAAGGACCGAATAGTCGAGCTTGAACGCCTGAGCGGTCAAGTGCCGAGCATCGCAATCCTGGTCAGCGATGAAGAGGAGGTTATCCCGATGGCTGCGGCGCTGAACGATGCGCTTGCGTCAAGCAACATTCGCGCTGTTCCTTGTCCATTCGGCGAAATGGCCGGGCAGGAGAACGATGTACGCGTGTTCGACGTGCGTCACATCAAGGGTTTGGAATTTGAGGCGGTCTTTTTCCTGGGCATCGACCGGCTCGCGCAGCGCCAACCCGATCTGTTCGAAAAGTACCTTTATGTAGGAGCGACGCGGGCCGCGATGTATCTCGGTCTGACCACCGGAGATGACCATCTTCCGACCAAATTGGCTACACTCGAGGGACGGTTTGGCAAGCAATGGCTTTAGAATTTGGAGGCAGGACGCATTGGATCGCCTGACGGAGTCGGTACCACGAGCGGACACGGAATGGGACCTGACTGTTAGGACGTTTCCGACGGAACAACAGATTACCCGGAAAGAAAGGGCCGTCATCCAAACCCGAATACTGACCACGCGCGATAAGCGAGAAGGCGTGGCGCTCCATTTCATCCTGTCCGGGGTTGAGCGTCGCGGAAGAGACGGCCTTCAGACTCACGCTCAAGGTAGGAGGCTTCCGAGTTGTCGGAGTTCGGCTGCCACATTCGGGCCAAACTGCAAATCATGAAGCCGGCTTTCATTCAAATCCGTGACCAGTGATCGCATGTTTTGCCATCTCAACCGTCGAAGGCCGCCTGCGGCACGCAAGCCACGACCATCTACAAGGTCGATCAGTTTGTCCTGCGCCTCCAGCGATAGTCCCAATCCCTTTGCCGTATAAAGGAACTGCAGGCCCGTCAGCTTCCCGACATCATCAATTTCCTTGTCCGGCTCTATCTCGGGAAGAAGTTCAGGGAGTCCCTGCAGGAGAGCCGGATCCAAAATCTCGAACTCGCTCCACAGAGCTGTTCCGATGGTGTCCCTCACCTCCGCGATCCATGGACTGGCCTCGCCATTGAACGACAGGATCAGTTCCCGCCTTGCTCGCGTCATGGCCACGTACAGCTTGCAGGAAGCCCGATAAGCTTCTTCTTCCGGAACATCGTGTGGCGGGAGGACACCCTTTCTGCAGTTCAGGATAATGAGAGAATCGAACTCGTAGCCCTTGGTCTGCTCAAGATCGCAAAATACCAAGCGATCAGAACTAGGATCATATGCACCGTCGAGCGAGGTGACACCGCACTTCTCTGCAAAACCCTTGACGTCCCGGCTCGAGAATCCTGCAAATGCAATACAAGCCGTTTTGGCATAACTCTGGAGTGCCGTGGCGGCGTATGCACGTGCGTAGGCGACCTCCTGCTCCAGCGTATCTGCCGCCAGAGCCATTGGCACGGGGCCACTGAAATTTGCGAACTGTGGATCAAGTATCTCCAGATCCTCGCTGTCGAGCATTTCATCATTAAGATTATTGCTCAGCACCTCGTAGGCGGCTTTCAGAATTTCCCGACTGTTTCGGTAATTCTTCTTAATTCGCTCACGCGTAATGCCGACCAGGCCTAAATCCGGCAGGGACCGGTGCTTTGGCAGAATGGTCTGTGCGATATCGCCGCAAAGAAAGATGTCATTCGGCCCTTTCTCGACGAGCCTTCTGACAATCTGAAGCTCGGTGCTGCCGAAATCCTGGGCTTCGTCGACAAGGATATTCGTATAACGCGGCCGGATGTGCTCCAGATGCCTCGCCAGAGCCGAGGTAAGACCCAGATAGTCGACGACACCTACGTCGCGCATCTTCTGCTCCCACCCGTCCAGACCCTTAAGGATATCGGAACGACGATCAGCCGCGATCGGGAACTTGCGACCCTTCCGTTCCAGGCCGAGGTATGACGAGCGGGCATGCGGCGTGACGGCACTACGAATCCAGTCAAACTCGTCCCGAAGATAGGCCTCACCGCCAACGCCCCGAGCGGTCATCGACTTGTGCAGAGGCACAAGCACCCTGGCAGATTCATTGTTCAGCCACTGACGATAGTATTCCCGGAATATAAGGTCGACATGTTCATTGGACTTCCAGGTTACATCTACATAGTGACGATCGTTGTGCGGCTCGAAGTGATGGAGAAGACGCTGGGCGAGTTCGAAGAAGGACGTGACCTCAATACGACCCCGGGCAGCATTATTGCTGCAAGCAGCGTCAACAAGCTGACGTAGGAGACCGGCAAGGCTGCGGTTAAGCGTTAGAAGCAGCACGTTCGAATCCGCCGCCTCTGCCAGACGAAGTGCACGGCGAACGGCGACGCAGGTCTTTCCTGATCCTGAAACTCCGGAGAGCTGGGAGACGCCAGCATAGTCAGCCATCACGACCCTCTCCTGTTCCGGATGGAGATACAGGAACCATTCGTGCCAGCTGGAGCGCTTCTCAAACGATGCCAGCCAGGCCTCGTACTCCGGCGAGCCAATGCGCAGACGTCGAATATCCTCGCCGTCGGCCACCTCGAGCATATCGGCTTCATCGACGTCGCCCAACAGTCCGATGCGGCCCATGCTCAGATCGACATGAGCCTGTGCGCCCTCATAGTTGCCTGAGAGAAGCAGGTTGAAAACAGCGTGGACGAGTTCGCCTTTCCGCAGGTCTGGAATCTCGGCGACCAATCCTTCAAGATCGCTGGTGCTTGAACGCGCGTCTAGTGCCTCCAGCTTCCTCGCGATGCTGCGCTGAAGCCCGTCCAGAACGTGGTCCATCGCGTCGACATCGAGTCGCTCGACAAGAGGCTTGTCGTGATGATCGGCGCGATATGCATTTGCATGAACGACCTGCCTGCCGGAACCGGGCAGAAGAACAGCCCTGAGGCCCCTGACAGCAGGCTTCATCCCCTTCTGCCCGTCCAGCCATTTATCGGCATCTTCATGATCTCCGACAAAAAGGAAAAGGCATGTCTTGTCCGTTTGCTGTGTGATCAGTCGCCAGCCATCGCCAAGATCGTACTTGACAGCATTCTGGACGCGGGTTTCCCCATGATTGGTAACTGAAACGCTGATAAAAGGATTCGGATCACGCAGGCTACCGAGGATCGCTTTGACCTTCGTTGCTTTCTTTTGTTGTTGTCCACCCCCAAAAAAAGCGCTGCTCAATGATTTGTCGAATTCCTTCGTAGTGAAGTAGGCGACTTGCCCGATGACGCCGTTAGGATCGTCGATGCCCGATTGAATATTCACGTCCCCCCCAAGATCTCTCTGCCAGTTCTGCCGTCGAGACATATCCTCAACTACATACAAGGTGCAACAGAATAGAGAGCCGACTTCACATCATCTGCTGATTCAGAATGTCTCATCGGGGACTCGTGGCCTGGCCCGCAACCAGTTCTTCGCTTCGGGCTCATCAAGCGGTCGGCCGGGCGGCGCTGGCGCGGTCACGGATTGCTGGACAAGGGGGTCGCGCGCCTTTCTCCCACAAAGCAATCAAGGTCGTACAAGGCGGAAGTGCCGAAATAGGACCAAGCCATTTTGGGTACTAGAGAAAGATCGTGGGCCTGAAACCGGTTCACCATTGCGGTCCGAGAACCCGACGAAGGGCGCCGTTTCAGATGTTCCTAGCTCGGCCGGAAGGCGACCTGAGGCATTCGCGCAATGGGCCTACCGTCCGCAGCGCGATGAAACCCGCGTCATATCTGGGGGGGACGACGCCCCGTTTGGATAGCGATGCGCCAACCACGATTGATATAGCCCTTGCTCTCCTTGGGTCGGCGCTTAACAGCCACTGGCTCGCGTGCGAAGTCGATTTCAATCAGGCCTGGGCTAAACTCCCTTACAGGCGCCCCGTGTTGCGCCGCTGCAAAGCGAGCCAACAGGTCATCGCGAGTCAAAAGGTGCTCCCCGCCGGCAATTGCCGTTGCAAGGATCATCATGTCGTTCACCGAGTTGCGGAAGTTGGACTTGACGTTGTGACGCTGGACAAAATTCCACAGGAGGTCGATCCCCAACTCAGCTGTCTGAGAAGCCAATGGTACGCATTCTTCGACATGCTCGCAGAGGAACACGAAGCGCGGCCGGAGCTTTTTCTGCAGGGATTTGTCGAGTGAAGAAACGAGATGGTTGAAGGCGGGGCTGTTGCGGTCGTTGATGATCGCTGCCGTGGCTCGGCTGTTAAATTCGACAAGCGTTGGGTAGTCGCTTCCGAAGTCGAATACCAAGCGTTCTAAACCACCGCTCTTCCACTGCGCTGGCGCTTCGGATGGCAGGCCGAGATGCCGGCCGGAACGATACTTGATGTAATAGCGAAAGCTCGTTGGCGAACTGGGCTCGTACAGCTCCAGGAACTCGTGGGCGGCTACCGAGGAAATCCGCGCGCCAGCGAGGCTAACTTGTTGGCCTTTGTAGGCGTAGGAAAGAACTTGCGTGTCGACCATCATGCCTGTCGGGCGCCTCGTTTGTCCGTCATCCGGTCCCGCTCCAGCACATCGGATCACGCGTTGTTGAGGCCTCGCCTGCGTGCTCTTCGCTTTCACCTTTGCCTTCGCCCTGCGTTGATAGGCGACTGCATCACAGAGGGCAACGAACTTCGCAGCAGGCGCTACGCCCCAGCACAGGTATTGAGTGTATCCTGGTAACAGGACTTGGCTTCCATGCCGCTTTCAGATGCAAACAGATAGAAGCGCGTTCGTCACAGCTGGCCAACACGTGCTTGTCGGCGCGATCCGCCAGCTATAGGCCTGTCGCAACCTGTAGCGGTGGCTCGTGTTAGCGTCTCTGGCAAAAATAAGCTGGAGGCGTGCCGGGCCCAGGCCGACCCTACTGGCTTTCCGATCAACCTCGAGATACCTCATAGCCCCTTCAGTTCTAATTGTATTTCGACTTAGATCGCTCCTCGGGAGCCAGCCAGCCTTCAAGATAGTCCAGGGGATCCATCGTACCGAACATAGCTCTCGCCAAAGCGATGCGCTCCATTAGTTGGGAACGTCGTTCGCTATCCACGTGCTCTACCCGCCGCTCCGCATCCTGAAAGAACCGTTCAACCGACATCGCGGAAGCTCTAAAAGCGGCTACGGCGACTCGCAGCCGCCGTGCCGACTATGGAACTGCACCCGCTGGTTACCTAAGGTGCAGGCCCGACAGTCACTTGTTGGCGCCGCAGAGGGCCCTCAAAGTCGGCGCAACGGCACGCCAGATCTTTCTTGTTAGCTCAGGGGATTTCAACGTCTTCATGCCGGCACCAGAAAATACGGGGACTAAACATCTAGGGCTGCGGTTCTTTGTTAAACTCCTTGATGGCCCGGTCGATAGGCCCGCCCCGTCGTGTTTGCCTCATCTGGTAGGGCCTACCCAACACTTCGTATTTATCCGTTACAGAAAGCGCTTGGCTTCTGACAAGTTTGTTGAGTCGAACGCACCTTGGATCGCCCGGCATCGCGAAATTTTGCCGCCAAAAGGTGTCGAGTGCGGCGGCCTCACTCCTAGCTTGCCGCATATGGAAGTCGACTGGCTGCATCATCACTGCCGTTAGCTCGTTCCAGCGCTTTTGGAGCTTGGGAGACGCTCCGTAAGCCAACACAGGATATCGCACAGTGGCATAAACCACGGGCTCGACGGCCTGCGGACCGACCTTGGCGACTCGCAAACGCCGGAAAGGGAGCACGCAGATGAACTACTTAGGCATCCGTTCCATCCATCAATCCTCATATTCGGAAGTTCTCGGTGGCTCTTTGCCAGGATTGGACGGCGTCTCGGACACGCTCGTACCCTGCTTCTTGGTGCGCATCGTCTGTATTGTCACATAGAGATCCCGAGGGGATGCTTTGTCGAGGTCCTGCAGATCTCGATAATTGGCTAGGAAATCCAAGATGCTCGGCCTTACTGGGCGCGTGTCCGACGGCGATCGCGTCTTCAACTTTCGGTCGAGATCCAACTTCGTGAGTTCGATGGCATGTTTGCGCCACTCTGCTTCCTTATCTTGCCTATCGCGCGCGCTTACAACGAATTTGGTTACCACACCCGTTATGACTCCGACGATCACCGCGCCGGTAGCGCCTGCCAAGGCAGTAACTGCTGCCAACGTCGTCGGCTGCAGTCTCGACAGTTGCTGAAAGAAATCTTGCAACGTGCTCATGGAGCAACTCTCAGGCTGACCGGGCGCCGCCAGCCTGGTCTTCCGCTCTTCCGACGATGAATTTGCGCTCCAAGACCCTTCCGGCGGAATCGTTGGCTATCACGACCAATTCGGCTCCGCCTACCCCTGGAGGCATACGCATCTCCTCGTGACAGGGTGGATCGGGGCAATCGCTGTCATGAACCACTTTTCCGTTCAGCCGGACGATGATGCGAGTTCTGCCTATGCCACCGAAGATCGTGAACTGAAAATTCCTGCCCTCGACGGGCGGTTTTGCATCCAATTCCATGTTTCAAGCCATCCGTTTAGTGCGGGACACCGTGCCAACCCAGATTATCAGACAATTTCTAAAAGACATCAGCCCGAGCCAGTTCGGATTTGCGAATTCCAAAACAGCAGACAATGCTTGAAAGTCATTTCATTCTCCCGTGTTCCGGTCTCTAGTCATTCCCCGTTTGAGGTTGTCACACAGACCGGCCGCAAGATCATGACGGCCTCACAGCAGCAGCCATCACGCTTGCCGGCCCTGCGCGTCGTGGCGTGTGGCCACACGCTCCGAAGGTACCCCCAACGGTAATCGCAGTCGCCACCACCCACAGCACCCTTCGCGGACACGCCAAATGGCCCGTTGGACTTTGCGCCGGACGATGCGACTTCAGCTTTAGTTTAGCACTTACTAAAACTGGATCAAATAGAGGGAAGCCTGATTTGAGTTTAGCCTGCGTGGAGGATGGGTCGCTCTCTAATGGAGAAAGTGGTCGAGACCCTGAATGCATATCCGTTGCAGGTCTTGAACAACAAATCGGATGACTAAGGCGCGAAGTGCGAGGCGCTGCGCCGTAAACTGCTGAAATCCTTAACACGATTTTCATTCCCCTGCCCTACCACTATGCCATGACAAGGCGTTACGAGCTGCCGGTTGCAGGCCCCACTCCCCAGGGAACAAAGCGAAGCCGTAGAAGCCGGGATCCTCCGAGATCAGTTCGCTGATCTGAGGAAGGGATTTTCATTTCCATGCCTATCGGCACGATCCTCTCGGCCCTGATCCTGGCTATCCAGATGCTTTCGGGCGGCAGTTTCGCGGTGCTGTGGTTAGCAGCGGTCAGCAGAATAAATGGCGCACGCACAGTACTTGCCTCGCCCAGCCAGACATTCCCGACAGTGGGCTGAAGCCGGTCGGTGCTCGACTTTCTTTATGGGATATTAGCTCTGGCGTCGGGCGCCGCGTGGTCCTTTCTGGCCGTGCTGACGCTTGGCTGCACCAATGCGCAAGCCCCACTTTACCTGATCGTTCTGGCAGCTCTCTCGGCCGGTTCGGTCACCTACGTCTAATGTCCAAATATGTCCCATAAGCACACGCAATTCGGGCTGAGGCGCGACCCAGAAAGTTCGATAGGCTTTCAGGAACCCAACCAACTGGACACCGAAGCGGACCGGCGAACATTTGCACAGTAGCGGCGTCTGAAAAGGGCTGTCGGCAGTTTCCCTCGTGGGAACGGAAAAAGAAGAGAAGTAGAACTTTCGTGTTCGATTTTTGCACACGACATATCATAACTAACTGATTTTCTTTATGTATGTGTCTTATCCATCAAAAGCAGCCTTGCCCTCAGCGTACGGCTTAGTGAGCAGGGGCCTCGGGACTGGCATCAGATTGCTACGGCAGTCGCAACCGTTGCCAAGGGCCCTTGTCCCCTGCCATAGCACTTCGCGATAGCGCTCCCGAGCGGTAAGGCACCGCCTCCACTGGTCGAAGGGTATCGTACAGCAATGCTTACTGCCATAGCCGCCCTGCCATATGAGACCGTTTAGCATTTTTGCGGCTAGGGCCGCGCCGACGTACGCAGGCGGCTGTCTACTCGTTTCGCGGTCGCGGGCAATCGCGCCACGCGCGCTTTTCCGTGCCCAGTCGCATGCACGAACGCGAAGGAAAAGGTGGGCTGCGTTGTACAGAATTTGGATGTGATCCCGCCTAACGTATTGAACTACCTATTAAATATATTAGCCCCATCACTGCTTAACTCGGCCCCCCGCGAGTGCAATTTCGAGGACACGGACCCGCGTCATCAGTTCATCGACTTTTGCTTGAAGCGAACTGTTGGTGCTAATGTCCGTACCGGCAATAGGTTGAAGCGCCTCAATGTTGGCAGGCGGAGCGGCCGGCATCGTTCCACGAGCCGCTAAGACCCTCTCAAGAGAGAAGTTTGGAGCGTTGAGAGCCGCAACGTTTTCGGTCGTCGAGAAAATCTGGTTGATGATGTAGCCGAGGCGCACACCAGCCATCTGAAGCTGTCTCTTGACCAACGGCGCTTGCCGTTCGATGTAGGCTTGGTCGGTCGTGACGGTCTTCTCATTATGTCCGTCATAAGACACAGCATCGGATGTGTAGCGGCATTCATGGCCGACCTCCACACAGTATTCTGTATTTGGCGCGAGCGATATCGCCAGCGAGGCATTTGCCCACCCCAAGACCGCGTTCTCATCTATGTCGCCGTGGGTCCAGTCAGAACGATCGGCAAATGTAATTTCAGACCTCACTTCAATCGCGGCGGTCTCGGCGTCGTCTCCGAGTGTCTGCTCGATGATACAGGTGTCCCAAACGCTGTGAAGATCGCCGCTGCAGGGTGAGCTCCCTTTGATAAGACCAGCACCGTGGTCATCCCCGAAAGAAACGTGCAACGGCTGATGGATGTCGCCAAGCCAGTGGCCGAGGCTCTTAATTAAAGACAGTTGATCCTCATCCCGAGTTGTGAGTGCCAGATCTCTGATGTCGTTTAGGATCGCTGTAACGATGCATTTTTCAGCACCTGGACATAAATCGGTCGCGGTAATTTGGTTCGCGTTGCGGGGAACATTTACATAATGCTCGATCCTTCGTTTCTTCGGGTGATCCATCCAAGTACAGGCTTGGGGAAAGGCTCGAAAATCGCGATCTTGAGCGATCAGACCATCGACTTTCTGTCGAGCCGAAGGGGTGAGCTCCTTGTAGGCGATGCTGCAGACGATCTGGTGTCCTTCGTCACCCCAGGCAAAAGCCTTTTCCTGCCCAAGAAAGGCAGCAATGATTAGAAGAAAGATCTGCAAAAGATAACGCGATATCATGCTCGCCTCCCCTTCTCTCAGTTTTTCATGCTATACTCTCTGGCACAGCCCTATCGTTTCTGACGAAGGATGCCGTGGCGCTGTGCCCTCGATGCCTTCGCATGGTTTCTCATTGTGTATTGGTCAACCTTTTTCGGATTGACCGCAGGCGCTCGCGCTCGTCCGGCGAATGGCGTTGGTCGACGGATGTTGGACGATGCTGAATTCACTCAGGCGATCAGACAGGCCTGAAACTGGCACCGGGTTGTTCCGCACATAGGCAGGAACGATTTCCGTTGTCAGTTTGATGAGATCACTGGGCTTTTCGTCGACCAATGGTCGGCATCCTTCACTATGACGGTCCGATCAACGAAGGTCAGCTTTGCACGACTGGAGTTGTCCTCAATCGATGCCAAGATGCGTGGCGATTTGGTTTGCGCCGCTCGCCAAAATCCCGGCCAGTATCTCAAGAAAATCGCCCGCCCCCTCGATCGGGCGGCAAGTCGATATCCAGCTAAGTTCGCACACATCGTCGCCGCTCACCGTCATTACCGAGCGGTAGCCAGACACCGGCATCCCTAGCACCGAGATATAGGCTAGGGTGCGTGAACTATGGTCGACGCTCTCGAGCTGCTCGATGCCTAGATTCAACTTCCCGCCGCCGGGCCCCGGATCGAATGCCATGTCGCGAATTGTACCGACATCCCCGTCGGCAGCGTTGGGATATGAAATATACACGCGTACCAGCGAGGGGAAGATCACCTTCAGTCCGCCGAAATCGGCCACGATCCGCCACACCTGATCCGCCGCAGGCGAAGCGGGGCCACCGACATAGGAACGACGGACGCTAACTCGCGATTGGCCGTCGCTAAGCTGTTCGATCCGCACGTGCGCTGGTCCTATCATTTTTTCGTGCATGCGCTGACCTCCCCGATCCTCGTCTTTCGGCTGTCTCCGCAGCACGGATTAGGACTGCATGAACCAGAAAGGCGGTACGCAGGTCTTGCCGCCGCCGATCTCGATCCGCATGATCTCGATCGATTGGATCTTCAGTCGCTGCATCAGCGGAATCGCCTGGACCAACGCGGGTTTGTCGCCGTTGAAGGCCCTGTGCAGTGCCGTGAGCAAACCTGCGTAGGTTGCCATGAAAGCCTCGAAAACCGCGTCGAAACCGACTGGCATGCGCTCCCTGCTCGGACGGCCGATCGGCCGTACGGCATCCCAGTCGACCGCTAGCCGCGCGCCGGTCGGCGCGCCAATGTCGTCGTCGCGGTCATATACGCGCTCGAAGAGCAATTCCTGGAATCGGAAATAGTGTGCCACCTCCTTTGGCTGTCCGAAGCGCACGTCGTCGCCAGTTAGGTTGGTAAGATTGACGCGCCCCTCACCCTGCTCCGCGATGATGTCGATCGCGGTGATCGCTTCGGCAAGGCAGTTGATCGGCGCCAGCCGCCCGCCCCCACCATAATAGTCGCTCGAACTTAGTTGCCGCGCCGGATCGCCCGCGAACAGCTTTGCCTCGCCCAATTCTTCGCTGGCCGCAATCAGCGCGTTGCGGAGTGTGGCATAGAGCTGCCCGATCGTCGCGATACCGCCGTTCGTGCTCCAATGTTCAGCGGGGATGTCGGGCCTCTCGATCGCTATGAAGACCTTCACTGCGGCCTGCGAAAACGGCAGAAGATCGACGATCAGCTCATTGGCGATATGCGGGGCCTGCGCAGGATAGGCAGTCCTTCGCGGTCCGGTGTCGTCCTCTCCCGTCACCAACCGCGGTGTCGCGCCAACCGCATTCATGATATTCGAGACCAAAGCAGCGTGGAGCATCTCCTCCATCACGACGCTTTGGACAATCTCGACTGGTGCAGCGTTGGTGCCGTCGATGATCGAATAGATCGCGGTCAGATAGGGCGGGATGGTGAACAGTTCGACCTCGAGCGCCTGTTGCAGCAGACCGTATAGTCTAGCAATTTGGGGATAGGTCATCGGCCCGCGAGCTCCAAATTGTCGAAGAGATGCTCCGCGCTGCGAATCGAGAGTGCGGTCGCGGTGAGCGTGGGGTTGGAGGTCCCGACCGTCGGCATGCTGCCGCAGCCGATCACGTAGAGATTGGGATGATCCCACGATTGCTGATAGCTGTTAACCACCGAATCTGCGGCACTGCTGCCCATACGGTGAGTGCCCATGATGTGCCCCGCCCCGATATACTTGAATGTCCGGTTGCCGACCTTAACCTTGTCGCCCAAGAGCGAGTCGTGATCGGTGAATTCGACCGCACCGACACGCTCATAGAATTTAGAAGCGAAGCGGTAGGCAGCCGCCATGCCACTGCGCGTATAGCTGTCGATATCGTAGTGGATCACGGGCTTATGCAGCCCAAGTGGATCCCGGTGCTGCGGGTCTATCGTGACATAGTTTTTGGGGTCCGGCAGCTGCTCCATCAGAAAGCCAAGTGTAATCTGACGGCGAAGCTGCATTCCCAGCTGCGTGCGCAACTCAGTACCACTGAGGGGCGCGTTGGGGACGATTTGGTCGACCTTGTCCTTCGGATATTTGTCTCTGTAGGAACTCGGATCGATCATCCGCTCGAGATCGAGATAGGGGGCGGTGTCGGCCAGGCTCCAGCCAGTATTACCGACATCGGTTCGGAAGGCGGCATGTTCGCCACGGAAATTGCCTTCGCGCATAGGCAGGTCAGAGGTGACCAGCGGGCCACGAAAGCCATCGACCGCATCGTCGCTCGACATCAATCCCCAGGACAGGATGAAAGGATGGTCCATCAGATTTCGCCCGACGCAGGCGCTGCTGTTGGCTACCGCTTTGCCAGTATTGTTGTCACGTGAGGCCAGCAAGAGTTTGGCATTCTCGATCGCGCTGGCTGCAAGAACAAATCGGCGGCCCTTAGCGCGGCACGTAGTCGTATAGGGGACGTTGGGTTCGTCATAGGCGAGATATTCGATTGCAGAGACGTTGCCATCATTGCCGAGGAGGACTTCGGACGCGACTGCCCGGGTTACAATGTCAACATGGATCCCTGCCAGCTTCGCCAACTGGCCCAGCTCCTCTATGGTCTTGAGAGCATTATATTTGGCGCGCGACGGGCAAATCGGAATGCAGCTGGAATTGCCCTCGCAGCGTTGCCCTGCCCCGGTATATAGATCCTCGGGCGCGCCACTGGGCTGATAGTACCTGTCACGGCGGTGGCGGGAGACGGCAATATAGTCGCGAGGATCCCTCGCGGCTGGTTGCGGAATAGAGTTGCGAGCCTGCGGGATAGGGACCAATCGAACTGGGTACTCTTCTCCTTCCATCTCGAACGTGAAATCGGCGCCAATCTTGTCCTCAAGCACTTGGTCGAGATAGCTGACCGGAATGCGCTGCATGGGGTATTCATAGTCGCCGAAATCCTCCTCGGCGCCGGGGTAGACCTTGTACTGGTCCGCCGCGCAAGCCGAGATGCCCAACTCCCATTCGGCCTTTTCATAAAAGGGCCGCATATCCGAGTACGAGATTGGCCAGTTTACCCCAACGCCGTGCCGCTTCTTAAGTTCAAAATCTGCCGGCAGCATTCTGAGGGAAATGCCCATCCAATGGTGCGTCGTCCCTCCGAGCATGCGCAGATTGTTGCTGCCAAAGGTCAGAGGCCCATTCTGGATAATGTAGCGATCATTAGGCGCCTTGAGGAAGGCCAGGTCTTCGGGCGACGGCGCGTTGGCCGATATTGGATAGGGTGCGTTGGGGGTCTTGATCAACGCGCCGTAATAGGTGTTGAGATAGGCATTGTGCGCCACATCGCCCCCTGCAATGCCCGTCCCCGCCTCGAGGATGAGGATCGATAGCGACTTGCGCTCGCGATAGGCCAGCTCGGCCAGCACCTTGGCGAGCACAGTGCCGGTGACGCCGCTGCCGACGACGACCACATCATAGACGCGATCGGAGATGTCGGGAGTTCCGCTAGCCATCACAGCCTCCGTGTCCAACTGGCGAAACCGGGTTGCTTGGCACCAGGCGGATTGACCCCGATCGCGCGCCAGACTAGCCCCTCCTGATATGCAAGCGGCGAGATGACACGGTCGAGGTCGCGGCCGAACTCGTTATATCCCTCGGGCACTTTGCCTTCGAAACTGTCGCGAGCCCAAGTGGCGGGAAGGCGCTTCCATTGGCCGAGGTACCACATGCGGATGAGGTTCTGAGCCAGCGGCCGCCAAATAGCAGAGGCTAGCGCGGCGGCGGGTTGGTTCGCGGTTGCCTCCAGAAAGGCGCCGCGGATCGCGCGGCCCAAGATCAGGGCAAGTTCCTCGAAATACGTCTGCACAAGCCCAGTCGAATGCAGTTCGGCTTCACTAAATCCTGTTAGGCCGACCGAGATCGCGACGAACATATCAAAATCACCGGCCTGGTCCTTACCCGTGTCGTAGCAGGTCGGCTGCCCGACGGCGGCGGCAAAATTCTGTATTTTCCAATAGGCCATAATCTTCATCCTGGTGAGTGGTGTGGCTGCACGCCAGGCGGGCCGTTCAGGTGACTCCAAGAGGATCCAGATTGAGCGGACGGACGCCGTCGGGCTCGAAATCAGAGGTCAGCCCCTGCTGGAAGCTAAACACGTCGTCCGGATCGACCCTGCTCTTGACGCCGACCAGGCGGTCAAGATTGCCGCCATAATATTTCGACTTCCAGTCACGCTGCAGCGGGTCGATATAGTTGAGGTATGCGCCGTCTGCATGCATTGCCACATCCTCAAAAAAGGAATAGGCCCATTCGATGACCTGCCGTGCGTCCTGCGGGCGATTGGCGTCCCAGATTGCCTTGACCTCAGGCATAAATAGGCTCTTGCGGTGCCAATAGGCGGATGCTCCGGGTGCAATTTCAGCGATTCGGCCGCCGGCATGGGTCCACACCACAAACGAGTCGGAGCCTGGCATTCGCGACATGTGGTATTTAAAGATCTTCGCCAATTCTTGGGTCATTCCACCCGGCGGCAACAGCGCCGAGCGAATATAGGCCGCACGACCCGAAACTGAGGTCGAGCCCCCCGCCATCAGCTCGAATTCAGGTAGGGTCATCGAATAGAGCGAAACGTTCGAAGGGCCCAGTTTAAACAAGGGCTCGAGCGCTTTCATGCCATCATCGAACCTGCCGTTGAAAATCGGGGTGAAGCGCAAGAAAAGCGCCGGCGCGCCGCCGTTCCGGGGGTCGGGCTGGTAGCCGAGAAAGCCGTAGATGGCGAGCGAAGCCGGGCAAGTTTTCGCCAGTTCGTTATAGACCGGCAAGATTTCATCGATGCGGTAAA
The DNA here is from genome assembly GCF_003998955.1 of Mesorhizobium sp. M4B.F.Ca.ET.017.02.2.1. Classification (NCBI taxonomy): domain Bacteria; kingdom Pseudomonadati; phylum Pseudomonadota; class Alphaproteobacteria; order Hyphomicrobiales; family Phyllobacteriaceae; genus Mesorhizobium; species Mesorhizobium sp. M4B.F.Ca.ET.017.02.2.1. Next base: position 45,216 of record NZ_RZOF01000001.1, read on the forward strand.
AGGGAAATAGTACTTGCCCGGCCAACACCGTCGGCGCCGCGAGATGATGGGTCTTTATATCGACATCGATCGCGACCCCGAAATTGCCGCCGCCGCCGCCGCACGCCGCCCAGAATAAGTCGGCATCCTGGCCAGTTGATGCCCGCGCGACCCGCCTCACGGAGCCGTCGGCCAATACGATCGTCAGCGCCTCAATATTATCGATGCCCAGACCATAGGATCGCGAGACGAAGCTGTATCCGCCGCCCAACAGGAAGCCGCCTGCACCGACTCCGAGACAGCCGCCGGCAATAGGCACCAGACCAGTACGGCTGACGCGCAGAAAATTATAGACGTCGCGCCAGATCGAACCCATGCCGACCGTAAGCACATTCGTATTCGGATCCAGCGACAGCCCGGAAAGGCCGCGAATGTCGAGCACGATTCCGCCATCGTTGAGGCTGTAGCCGGCAGCACTGTGCCCACCCGAACGAACCGTTAGCTTCAGGCCTTCGTCACGGGCGAATCGGATAGCTGCAGCAACGTCTTCGGCGTCAGACGGCAGCGCAACCGCAGCCGGCTGGCGGTTGATCCGGCCATTGTCGATGCGAATGCAATTCATATAGTCACTGTCGCCAGATCCTGCGACCCGGCCGCGCATCGCTTTGGCCAATTGCTGGACGATATCTCGCATCTTGCCCCCCCGACCAATTTCGTCTGCGAAAAAACGCGCTGGATAGTCCGAGGCGATCAGGGCAACCCGGTGATCCTGCGCTCGATATAGGAGTCGAGCACGCGTCGCCCTGTCGACATGCCCGCAGTTTCGGTGATGAAATCTTGGTGCGGCTGGCTAGCGGCATAATCGTCGTACTTGCCGCGATTCTCGAAGATGATGTGCATCGCGACATCGAAGCTGGAATCGCTCACGTCACGATGAATATCGACCGCGCGCAGCCCAAGTGAAAAATGAACTTGCCCGTCATGGTTGGATAGATACTTGACGCAATAGTCGAGAAACGCATCGACTGCCGGGTCGGAAAAGTCCAGAAGTTGAAAGAATACCATATGGGCAAAGTATTTGCCCGGCACGCCCGCCCCGCTTCCCACCTCGCCCCCCTCGTCTACGATCGCTGAGTTAAATCACACCATCTGACGAATTTAATGATACGTGCTACCAAGCCAGAAGGCAATTGGTTTTTGCCTCGGGTAAGTATCCATCCAATATTGACTTCCCTTGGCTGAATTGTATGGTTGCTCCGTTCGAGCAGCTTTGTCCAGGATTTCAGTTGTTTATAGTTGTCCTTTCTTCTCCAGTTTCATCGGTGACGTTTACTGCAGATGGCTAGGCGGAATGGAAGGGTGACGGAAGCCGTGCGCGACAGGTGATCTAGCGTCGCGCGATGTCAGGGGAGGGGTGACATGGCCGATCCAGTGCAGACAAAATCATTGTGGCTAGTCGGTCGAAGTTTTTCGCATCTCGACGAGGACATTAGAAATGATCCTCGGCTCGGGCTGCTCGGTCAGTTAAAAGGCACATGGCTCAACGCGGAGCCCTTCGAGCGCCGCATGTGGAACTTGATCGCCCTACCGTTCGGGCCGGCGGATAAATTTCCGTTCCGTTATCGCCTACTGCTCAACCAAGGCAATGAGCGTCTCCGCTTTTCGCTCGGCGATCTTGGCGCCCCCAATCGCAGCGACAGCGGGCGGGACCAGCATGTCGCGGCGCTGATGTACTTGCAGGAAATCGACCAGCTAAAGGCGATCGACGCGACAACGGACGCAAGGGGCGTGGTGGCGAGCCCGGCGACGCCCGATGTGAACGACACACCGAAGGGAAGCGTGCTCGTGCCCGGGGAAGGAGTGATGACCCCAGACAAGGTCGGCATCCATGCGGAATCGGGCATATTCTTCAATCTCTCCGGACTGACTGGCCCATGCGACGACCTCGACAAGCAGGGCCCCAAGATTGGCCGGATGGCGAACATCCCGCATGGCGACACTGTTCTAGCCATGGGCTTTGACGGTCCTCAATTCGTCACGCAGGGCCCTCCCAACTTCAAGGACCCAGTGCTACTCGCAGCATTCGATGCGTTGCCGATCGGGCTCGATCCCATGAAGGAAGAGCAATTGACGAAGGACTATCTCGCGCCTTACCAGCTATTCATTGACCATCCGTTCCTAGGAGTCGAGACCAAGCCCGGTTTCCCTGGTTTTTCACCTGCCCATCCACTGGCGTTGCTTGACGGTGCCATCGAGCGGGCTTTCGAAGGAAAAGGAAAGGTTATCAAGACGACGACGATCGTCGTCGACAGCGATACAGCTGGCAATGTTTCCAACATCCCGTTCGTAAACTGCGAAGCCAAGGCCATAAAGGTGAACGCGGCATTCTGGATTCAAGAAGTCGAAGTCGAAGGCAGTCCGAACCGCTTCGTCCTGCAATATGCACAACGGGTGATGCTTGAGTTTCATGACAGGCGCGACGGCGTTAAGGGCAGGATACGCTGGCCACATATCACCATTAACACGCTAATTCGCTCGCTCGACGATGACGCTAAGGCTTTCTGAGGGCGTATCGTGCATAAGCAATGAGTCGCAGGTCGGCAGTAGGGCGAGCACGACCTACCTGCGGCGGTGCCACAACTGAAGATGGCTGCAGCCAGTCGAGCGAGGACGGAGATGCTGGCAACTGGTATAGATCGCCTCTCCCTCAGCGTTGGTCGACTCGCCATCGCCACAGCCGCGATCAATCTACAGATCACACCAAATCTTCCCCCCCGCTGGAATGTCGCGGCGTCAGTGCCTTCTCGTGGTATTCCCGACGCGCCCCTAGCGGCTAGCCGGGTTATCTAGCAGACAAACGTCAGTGGATGGGGCCGCGGAGATCAAGTAGCCCATTTGCACTCGTGGAGGATAAGGATGCTAGCATGCCCGTCCGCCCTCAAATGTGGGTCCTGAATTTCGAAGAAATATACTCGCGTCCCTGAATGAATCGACAAGGACAGGTAATCGGTCAACCAAGCGGAGAGGATCCATGAATCGGTTTATCATTGTTCGCCATGGGGGAAGCACGGGCAATGAAGATCCGGCCTTCTACGCCTATAATGACAGCGCGCTTTGCCTGACGACGAACGGCATAAGGCAAGCGCTCGCAACAGCGGGCATATTGGCCCAATTGGAGCCGCGTTGGGGTAAGCCCGGAAATTTCGCCCTGGAGGTTTTCGTTTCAGAGTATAATCGCGCGCAGCAGACCGCGCGTATCACGCTTGACCAGATGAACTTGCTATCGATCCGACCGCAGATCGCGGCGCTTCTAAACGAGCGCGACTATGGCCTTGTCTACGACAAGCGGATGGACGAGGAAGCGAGCAACGCTGGTCAGGGTGGCGAAAGCGCATTGCAGGCAAAGCGAAGGGTGGTAGGTTTCTTGAACGAAATATCCCACCTCCTCGATAGAGCAGATGTGCTTGCCTTCTCGCATTTCGGAACTATCCGGGCGATTGTTGCAAACCTTCTGGATCTCACGGATACCGAGATGATGACCCTTGAGGTTCCAAACGGGCGTGCCTTTGCGTTTCAACGCGTCTTTTTACCCGACGGGAGCTACCGGTTCGAAAAGGCAGATTTGCCGGACCATATCCTCGTCAAGGAAGCCAAATTTATTACGGAGCCGCCGACCGTGCTACCGCCGCCTGCAGTACTCACCTCGGCTGCTTTGCGAAAGTAAAACATCTTGGCTCGGGACTGCCTTTTCTCGCTTTCAATGTGTTTGTGACAGCCAAAGGATGTTTGGCGAGGTTCCAATTATCCCGCTCGTCAGGCTTGGTCCGGGCCGCCAAGCCTGACGGTTGCTTTGCCGCAGACAGCATAGCTCGCACCACCAATCCAAATATGACCTAACCCAGACTCGTTATAGCCATCTGACGAATTGGATGAAACCTGATCTCATAATCTCTATCGTTTCTCATCCAGAGCTAAGCGAACTATTGATTCTGATAGCGATTTCGCATTTCTGACGCCCGGTTCGGCATCTGGATGGCGCCCCCTCGCCAACTCTTCGAAAACCACCGACAGCCGTTCCATCTATGCGTCTGGACGCGACGCGACCGACATTGGGACCACAATCCCAGTACCATTGGCGTCAACAGCACGGGTGGCTTGATCTGCCACGCTGCCCACCGGAGGCAAGAAATGCTGCTTTTCCTGTACTTCATTGTACTTTCGGGTATTCTGCCCGACATTTTTGTGAGGACTTCGCTAATACCTTTGAGACCACCTCTTAGTCCTCTTGTCAAGCTTGCGTCGTCATGGGTAATTCTTTTATTTTCTTCTCTATCGGCAATAGTTGACTAAGTCTTCGCATCTCGCGACATCCAACCAATCACCCTGGTCCGCTCAACAAATACCGATACCTCGATCGAATAATTCGCCTCGCATTTCTTGGAGAATACGCTATTGTTGAGGTGTTGGATTTTGGGGGATGCAATGAAGTCGCTTGCCTTTGCCTGTGCTTTGTCCATTGCAAGTGCTGGCCCATGCTTTGCGTGGGGAGACCGGGGCCACTCGATCGTCGCAGAAATTGCGCTGCATCATCTCTCCGAGCCTGCACTGAAAGAGGTTCAGAGGCTACTTGGTAAGGAGTCACTGGCTGGAGTTGCGAGTTGGGCCGATGACTACAAATTCACCGAAGAGGGAAAACACACCTATGACTGGCATTTCGCCGATGTCGACGTCACTCGCGACAAATTCGACAAGTCGAAGGATTGCATCGGGCCGAATGGATGCCTTGTCACCGCACTGGCGGCCCAGGTCGATGTACTTGGCAACAAGAGCAAGACCGACGCCGAGCGAAGACAAGCTCTTCTAATGCTGGTGCACCTGGTTGGAGATTCCACGCAGCCTTTCCACTGCACCGAACGAAATCATGACCAGGGTGGCAACAAGGTGAAGGCGGATTTCGAGGGCAAACGCCCCGATGGTAAGCTTCGCCCTGTGCCCGACACTAACCTTCATGCCGTTTGGGATGACAGTCTCATCGACAACCGCGCTTATGCGTGGGGCAACTATGCAGCCGAGCTCGAAGCAAAAGTCGTGCCTCTGGTGACCGACGTGACATACAACGCCGGATTCGCTGAAGCCTGGATCAATGAGTGCCATACTGTCGGGCAGAAGCTCTACAAAGAGCTCCCGGCGCCGAATGCTGATAACATCATCGTGCTGGGTGATGCATATCAAACTGCTGTAGCAGAGACGCTTGATCGTCAACTCGCGACCGGCGGGTTGCGATTGGCAGTGATGCTAAACACAGTGCTGGAAAAGTGATCTCACAGGGCTGCATCGAATCCATTCCCCGTCTCACTGGTCGAGGCTCCGGCTGACGTCCGAGTGCGGGCTCGTCGCACAGGATCTGAGCGTTTCGGCAATCGAACCTTTTCCCCAACCGGTGGGAAGACCGAGACGTTAGACATCTACCGCCGCAAAGAGCTGTCGATCCCGGGCCCGAACGGGGTCGCTCCAGTCGCGATCAAACCAGGGAGCCTTGCCATCCTTAGGCGGCAATTTGAGAGCCAAGGGTTCATCACTATGGGAAGCGAGTCGGAAGACATAGTGGTCGTACATGCGAAGGGCTTCGATCATATAGCTCGTCGCGACCGTACGATCGCGAACGAGAACGAGATTCTCACCATTGTCTTGGTCAGCGGGTACCGAAAAGTTGTATGAGCCTAGGTAGACCCGCGCGCTGGGCTTGTTGAAGTCCAGAACGACAAATTTGTGGTGCATACGTACCCCCCCATTGTGTCCATCCAGCCCAGAGGGCTCCTGGACGAAGGGCGGCGGGACGTCTTTCATAAGGGCGTCGGGACGCACTAGATGTCGCTTTTTGTCGGGCGTCAGGACTTCCAAGCCAAGATTTTTGGCGTGGATCTCACCGTCCGCAATACCTAGCACATGCAGATTCGGCTTATCGAGTGAACGACCCAAGGCAGGCCCTATCGGCCCCTTTGTCGTCTGCCCGAGAAAGGCGAGGGAGAAGAATACGGTCGAGGTTGCGCTGTCGATATCCGCGCCGATTTCGTCGAGGCGGCCATTCGCTTGTGAATGTGGAGAAAACGCGACCTTTGCGTCAACGCCATCGACCTTCAAGTCGAGCCACCCGCTTGAGCTCTCAGAGTCCTCAAAGTCGCTCGCTTGTTTAGCCGCAAAATAGGTATCGAAGGCTGTGAAATAATCTTTCACCGCGTCGGCGCTGTGGACTGCGAGCGCGTTGTTGGACTGAACATAGAACCCGCGCCAGCTCAAATTTGTCGACCCATAGATCACAGTGTCGATGCCACCACCACGAACGGCGATGGACTTATGATGCTGGATGTTGCCCATATGTTGTCGCTTCACATGGTCGCCCCCGGCCGAAGTCTCGATGCGTCCGGCAGCGGTGCTCTCTGGGGACTTTGGACGTCCGTGGCCTTCGGTCCGATCACTGTTGTCAATGATGATCTTCAGCTTAGGCCCGAGAGCCTCAAATCCTTCAACGATTTCGGGCAGATTTAGATCATAGCCAATCGCACGCACTTCGACATCGGCGTCGCGCGCCAGATTGAGAAGGGAGCGGATGGTCTTACGCGCCTCGAAGCCCATCCAGGCGTAGGCTGTTTCGGCGTCACCCCGGTTTGACTTAAATGTGAGGCCATCGTCACCGAAGGGCGGCACAAGCGTCTCGACCGATCCGTCGGCGCCGAAGTTGCGCACAAAGGCCTGCGAGGAGACAAAGCCTCGCGTAAAGGCGACATTGATCTTCCCGGGGAGTGTCTCGCGCATTAGAGGCAGTTCTGCCTCCTGCGCCTCGCCCCGACGAAGCGAACCATCCTCATTCATGAACATGGCCGTTACCCTGTAGAGGAAGTCTCCCTCAAGCCCGGCATCGAAGGGGAAATGCACCCAGCGGAATTTCTGTATGGGCGCCTCGGTGCTTCGGATACCGTCGTCAGGCACCTCCTGGCCGGGGAAACCAATGCGGTTGTGAACCGCAAACAGACGAGGATCTCCCGGGATGCGGTATTGTATGGCAAAGCCGACGAAGTCCCGTGGTGGTTGCCCGGCCCTCCAGTCCATGGAGAGGAGCACCATTCCATCGCCGCGATGGATCGTCAGTGAGAACGGCGCGGCAGCGTTCTTGCCGACAACCCGGTAGCTCGTGTCCATGACAATCCCCCAACTGGCCTGATCCGGTCAACTATGAAAAAGAAATAAAAATAAGCACGATGATTGAAGCAAGAAAAATTTGGGCCGTCACGGAAAATTGACTTTAGGCGCGGAAACAAGTCCCAATTGGTTGGAGATCAACTACAATTTCAAACGTTTGTTGCCGTCACATGCTGTAAACTCGTTTGCCTCTCAGAGCCAATGGAGTTGTCGGTACCGCATTGACCATTTTTTCCATACTTGGGAAGCGCGTTGTCGCGAACGCAAACGGTTCGCGTATCCATGTACGAGGCATCGGCGGCAATCGGTATAAATGCGGCCGCGGTGCCGTTGCCTTTGCGGCCACCCTCAACCGACGCTTTAGCCACGAGAGAGACAGCGCGGTCGCCAAAGATCTGGGTGAGCCAGCGAGATCGTTCTCGACGGTCAATACGTTCGGCGGCATGCGGGAGAGATCGCCCGAAACGATCCACACACGCTTGGGTAATTCGGGCAGACCCAAGCCCGTCTTCGCAGCTTTGAAAGCCTCGGAACTCAGACCGGAGTTCTGGCTGCCGCGCTGGCTCCGGATTATGCCGGGCGGGGATGGGGAACGTGTTAAAGCCGTTGATCCTCGCCAATCATTAGATCGGTAAGCATTCGCCTGCTTGGAAGTGCGTGCCACGCAGATGTGCGGCGCTTCGTTTCTTTCTGTCGCGATCGTCCGGCCTCGAGCATGCGACGTGAGATGGCCTCTTGCTGTTGGCGCAGGTGGTCGCTCAGCAACTTGTTGCGTGTGATGTATCCAGCGTTAACCCCTGGGATCGAGTGGTTCATCAGAAGGTGAACGTCCAGCTCCGCAACGCCCGCGGTTTGCGCGATTGTACGGAAAGTCTGCCGCAGGTCATTCCCCCATTTCGACAGATCGCTGCGCTTCTCCTTGTGCTCAATCATGTGACCGCTTTGGCTCTCGGCCGGGAACAGCCAGTCGCGCGATTGCTCGCCGTAGAGAGCCCGGCCTATGCGCAATACGCGAACCAGGCAGCGGATCATGGCGTTCGACAGCGGTATGTCGAAAGCCTTGACCTCGCCGCCCTTGGGCCTAGGTATGTGCAAAACCCGCCCGCGAAAATCGACATGCTCGACACGAGCCTTCCTGATCGCTTCAGGACGATGGCCCGAAAGCAGCATGAACAGATGGAACTCCCGCCGGATTGGGTTCTTCAAAGCCGCGAGCTGGGTGAACCAGTCCTCGAGATCCGAAAGCCCCAGTGCGGTGTTGCGCCTATGTTCGGCATTCCAGTCTATGGCTGAGACGGGGTTGTCCGCTGGCAGCGTGCGGGCGGCCTTGCGAGCATGATTGTAGACGGCCCGTAGCGTCCGCATGCAGCCGTTGGCTATATAGGCGCCGTTCTCCTTGGTGAGCTTCTCGTGCCTCACGGTCACGAGAGAAGGATCGTTGCCGAATTTGGAGAGCGGGTAGTCAAGCCAGTCTGCCAAGAGCCGCTCGATGTGATCGCGATAGTTGTTGATCGTTCCATCGCTTCGGCCTTTGTTCCTCATATGCCCATCGCGATAGCGTTCCCAGGCAATGCGCAGCGTCGGGTTCGCAATCGATGGCAAATCAACCTCGGCAGGCTCGCCGTCCTGCTTCCGCGGCGATGCCCGAGGGTCAACGCCGTTGGCGATCTTCCCGAGAATGTCCTTGGCCTTCGCCCGCGCCGCGCGCGTTGTTAGTTCTCCAACTTCGGCAACCTTCATTCGGACGGAAAGACGCTTCCCCGCCTTCCTTCGCTCACCCTGGACGACGAATGTCTTTTGCCGTTTTCCGACAAGCACCATGAAGCCGGGCAGATCGGTGTCTCGGGCAAAATATTGACCCGAAGACGCCGGCCGGAGGCTTGCAACGGCGCGGTCGGTAAGGGCGAGTCGGAGGTCTGTCATGAGATTAGTACGGCATTAGTACGGCAATTGCGTCGTGTTCGATTCTGGCTCGATCTGTCGGTTCGTCTACGCTATCGTAGCCGCACAGTACGAAAATAACAACAACTTGAATATGTTAGAACCGACGCAATCGTACAATGACCGGCATTGGGAAACAACGAGAAAGGCAGTCTGACAAATTCCTAATCTGTAGGTCACAGGTTCGATTCCTGTCGGGACCACCAATCTTTTCAATGACTTGGCGAGGGAGCAGCCGTACCATTTTTACGAATTAAGTACGGCGAAGTTTCGCAAACCTTCAAACTTTGGGCCACAAGCCGCCGCACCCGGGTAATATTGAACGACCGAAACGGGGCCGTAACCGGACTGCCAGGTTTTGGCGGCAGTTGCGCAGATAGCTGCCGTTCTGGTGCCGACCGCATTGCCGGCGTCTAACTGAGCCTCAGATCTGTCGATCGGAACTTAAGCCTCTCTTACTCCATATTGATAACCAGGCTGTCGCCCGCGCTCCACTCGACAAATACCTGCTCACCTACACCTGCGGCATATCTGTCGCGGTTGATGTGCTGCTGCTGTTCCACGACGGCACCGGTGCTTAACCGCACCCAGTGCCTTTGGATTCCGTTTGAGAAGGTTGTGTCGATGACCTCGCCTTCAAGCGCGTTATCGCGGTCGATTCTCACTGGTGTGACTACGATCGCCTCTGGGCGGACGCACACGCAGGCCTTTCGCTGAACGTCCCCCGAGAGGACCCCGTTGAGGGTGAGGCCGCCTTCGCAATGCGCTATTGCAGTTGACCCACGCCGTTCCAACGTTTCAACCGGAAAAATGTTGGCACTTCCCAAGAACGACGCAACAAAGCGATTGCGGGGGCGACTGTAAAGCTCTTTCGCCGAGCCTATCTGCACGATCTCGCCCGCACTCATGATCGCGATGCGGTTGGCCATCGCCGCGGCCTCACCTTGGTCGTGCGTCACATAAAGGACCGTTGAACCAAACTTCGCGTGCAGCTGCTTGATCTCGAACTGGAGTCCCTCTCGTAGGTTCTTGTCAAGCGCGCTCAGCGGCTCGTCCATGACTAGGAGTGACGGATTGTAGACCGCGGCACGGGCAAAGGCGACACGTTGCTGCTGACCGCCCGAGAGAGCAGTCGGAAGGCGGCCGGCATAGTCGGCGAGCCTCACCTGAGCGAGCGCGTCGGCAACCCGTGCCTCAATTTCTCGAGCTGCCACTCCCCGCATTTTCAGCGGAAAGGCGATGTTTTCAGCGACTGTTTTATGCAGGAAAAGTGAATAGTTTTGAAAGACCATCCCGATATTGCGCTTGAACGGCGGGACGCCTCCGATCGACCGCCCATCGATGAGAATGTCTCCTCCAGACGGCGCTACAAATCCCGCAGTTAGACCCAGCAAGGTTGTCTTGCCCGATCCACTCGGTCCGATAATAGCGAAAAACTCTCCCGCTTCGATCGTGAGATCCGTTGGCCTTAAAGCAACATGCTTGCCATAGGCCTTTGTGATGCCTCGATAGTCGATGCGCTTTCCGATTGCAGGATTCATGGCATTCCGGCCTCCGGTCTGCGTGCGAAAAAAACTGATACCCATTGAGCGCTGACCTATCTCTGCTCGCGGAACTTCTTGTGACCTGCTCGCTGCAGCAGTGCCACCGCCGAAAGAAGGCTCAAGGACACGACAATGGCGAGCGTCGAGGCGGCCGCAATGGTTGGCTCCATTTGGAACCGCAACTCGTTCCACATGTATACTGGCAATGTCACCGAAGACGCGTCCGTCAGGAACAGCGCGATGATAATCTCGTCGAAGGAGGCAGCGAAGGCAAAGATCGCTCCAACAATCACTCCAAGCCGGATCATCGGCCAGGTTACGTGAACGAAAGTGTGCCAGTCATTGGCGCCGAGTGTCATAGCTGCCAATTCCATATTCGGGGAGTAGCTGCGAAGAGAACTCGATACGGTAATGAAAACCAGTGGTAGTGCGATCGCTGAATGGACCAGGATAACCCCAAGCTTTGTTCCGATAAGCCCGACTGACGCCACAATCGGATATGCTCCAATGGCCACTATGATTTGGGGCATGATCAATGGAGCAACTGCCAAACCCGTCAGGGCGCGACCAAAACGAACCTTGCCCCGGACGATCGAAAGCGCAGCAAGCGTGCCAAAGATGGCAGCGATTGCCGCAACAGACGTGCCGGTTATCAACGTATTCCAGATTGCCAATCGGTAGCCTTCGCTCCCGAGCATTTTTTCGTACCACTGCAGCGAATAACCTGGAACCGGAAAACTGATGTAGCGGTCCGAGCTGAAGGACACCGGAACGATGACCAGAATCGGCGTCAGCATGTAAATCATGCTCACTGCCGTCACTGCCAATGACAGGGCTTTAACCAATCGATTAAACAGCGGCCACATCATGACACACCGATCTTGATGCCGCGCCATTTGGCTATGAGTGAAATCGCCCAAAGCGTGGTTATCACGACGAGCAAAAGCACCGTGGCCAGTGCGGAGGCAAGAGGCCAATTCAGTGTCTTCGTCACCTGCTGCTCGATGAGAACGGCAATCATTGTGTTTTGGTCGCCCCCCAGCAGTGCGGGCGTCACGTAGAACCCGAGCGCGGTGATAAAGACCAGAACGGAACCGGACACGATGCCCGGAAGGCACATTGGAACGTAAATGTGAACAAATGCCCGGATCGGATTAGCACCTAAAATCTCGGCTGCCATTAGCTTGGTGCGATCAATCTGCCGCATTGTACTAACTAAAGGGAGTATCATCATAGGCATCATGACTTGGACCATGCCTATCTGCACAGAGATCTGGTTGTGGATCAGAGTCAGAGGCTGATCGATCAAACCAATGTTCTGCAGAGCAGAATTCAGAACTCCACCCCTGCCAAGTATCGCGAGCCACGCGTAGGTTCGTGTAACTACACTGGTCCAGAGCGGCACCATGACACAGGCGAACAGCAAGTTCGCGACGACGGGAGGTGCGGTGGCAATCACTTGAGCTATTGGAAACCCAATGAGAAGCGCGACGATGGTCGAAATCAGGGCAGTTTTGAATGTAATATAGAGCACTTTAAGATAGACAGTGTTGCCGAGAATTTCGTGAAACTGGCTGAAGTCAAAGGAGCTCCCGCTAACGCTTCGCGATAGCACAACCGCCAACGGTAAAACGAACGTTGGGACCAGCAGCAGCGCAGGCGGAATGATCATGAACTGGAGGGCCCTCTCGGGCGTCCATGCCTTCTGAAGGCTCATATCGCCAATTCCCTGAAAATGTCGCGTGACCGATCTGCAACGCCGGTTTGCACATTGATCACTAAAGCGGTGCCGCCGATCAAGCTCTGACCGGCGGCACCTGACCAGCCTGGGAGGCAATCAACCCAAAAGCCACTTATTCCATTCACTGTTCAGCTTGTCGGCGTTCGCCGCTAACCATTTGAAATCCTGGAACCGGTTGGTCGAGGCATACTTCGGATCCATTGCCGTCCTCGCAAGGCGCGCCGGATCGCAGAGAGGTACAGCCTTGGTGTTCGAGGGTCCCAGAGCCACCAGGTTGGTGAGCCGCGCCTGCGGTTCTGGACTGGCCATGTAGGCAGCAAACTTCATAGCTGCATCCTTATTGGGATGGCCTTTCGGGATGATAATAGCGTCGCCGTCGAGCACCGTGTTGGTCGGAGTATAGTTCACGGGCCTCTTGTCTTGGACGAGCGTGTCGGCCCGGTTTATCCAGAGCATTGCAAGGTCGACCTCGCGACTGCTGATCATCTGCTGTGACTGAGCGCCGCCTTCATACCAGGAGATCGAATCGCGCACTTTCTGCAGCACGTCCAGCGCCTTTGTGATGTCGAAAGGATAGAGATCCTTGATTGCGATTCCGCGGCTAAGCGTGGCGATCTCCAATGTCTGGTTCGAGCCTTTGAAGAGAGCGCGAGGAGATTTCAGATCGGGGCTGAAAAATTCCGTCCAGTTCTTCGGCTCTTTGCCGGATGGAAAGGCATCGGTGTTCCAAGCGAGCACGGAGGCAGCGACATCAACAATAATGTAATTATCGTCGAAGGTGCCGGGCAAAAGCGAAGACTTGTCCACGATGCTGTAGTCGATCGGTTCCGACAAGCCCATAGCCTGTGCCATCGCTGCGTCGCCGGCGGAGCCCAGAACAATGTCTGCCTGGCCCCAAGCCTTGGCTTCTACCATGGCTTTCAGCTCTGCTAGGCCCTTGTATGGCTGAGGATTGATCGGAATGCCAACCTTGGCATAGTCGTTGAACCAGGCCTTCTTCAAAAGCTCCAGCCAGTCCCCGCCCCCGCAGGTCACCATAAGTTCTTTCGGCTGGCTCCTGGCGATCTGTGGGGCCGCGAGACCCGCAATCGTAAACACCGCCGACCCTGCGACTGCCGTCTTCAGCAGTTGCCGGCGCGACAACGTGTGAAGTGAACTCTCGCCTTTCATTTTGAACTCCCATTGTTCCGTTTGTTGGTTTCAGTCGGCCAATCCTGGTGGCCCTTATTTTTTCTTGGTTCCGCCGCAACTCCCCATAGCCATCATATGCCGGAGAAGCCGCGTGTCAAACAAAATGAAATTTAATTTTGTTTTTGCCGCCTCACTCAAACCTGCAGGCGTCATCCATTGTCAGACGGGGTAGCCGTCCGAACAGTCTCTCCGGGTCGCCATGGCCGAGATTCACGAGAAAATTTGATCGCCAGGTCGTTCCCTTAAAAAACGCTTCGTCTATCACGTCGTTTTTGAAGCCTGACATTGGTCCCGTATCGAGCCCGAGCGCACGGGCTGCCAAAATTAGGTAAGCTCCTTGCAAGGTGCCATTTCGGAAAGCGGTCTCTTGCGCCAGGGCCGGGCTTGAAGTGAACCATGGTCTGGCGTCCCTATGCGGGAAGAGTTCGGGCAATTTTTCGTAGAATGCCATGTCGTGCGCCACTATCGCGGTCACCGGGGCAGACATGGTCTTTTCCATGTTGCCTGAAGACAGCGCCGGCCGTAGCCGCTCCTTGCCCTCGGCCGTGCGGACAAAAACAAAACGACCCGGACAGCAATTGCCGGAAGTCGGTCCCATTTTGACCAACTCGTAGAGCCGTCTCAGCGTCGCGTCCGTCACCTGCCCATCGAGCCAACCATTGTGGGTTCGCGCCTCTCGGAAAAGCCGATCCAATGCCCATTCCGGCAGCTCAGCCGAATGGGTCTCGAGTTCAGTCACTTCGGGCCTCAAAGCACCTCCCATGATTATGCTGCGCCTTCAGACGGCTAGTTCGCGAAAGCGTCGATCATGAAAGACCAGCGGCTGAACAGGCTGCGGCACGGAATGAGCTGATAACTCCAGAAGGGCCAAGATGTGATCGCCGGCGTCGACAGTTTTGTAGAAGCGACATTCCAGGCAAGCGATCGCGCCATTTATGAAAACGGCGCCGCGGGGAGAACTACTCCATTCGACATTGGCGAATCGATCACCCGTCTTTTGAGAAAGCTGACGACACGTTTCGGCTTGCGAAGCCCCCAGAATCGATAACCCCGTCCAATCACAGCGCTCCAGCTTTTGCCAAGTTGAGGAGCTCTTCTGGATGCAGATAGAGACCAGCGCCGGCTCAAGCGACACCGACGTAAATGAGCTGATTGCCATTCCGGTTGGCACCCCATCGATCAGGGCGCAGAGCGCAACCACACCTGAGGGGAAACACGCAAAAACCGATCGCAAGCTGCTGCCATCGATTTGAGAAATCGAAACCCATTCCATCGAGAGACTTTCCTGAAAATCAACGGCGTGAGCGTGTTGCATAGTCGTGGTCCTCACAGCGCTTGGCGCAGATGTTCGCGAAAGGTTCGCCCTTGGTATTCTTTCCGGTAGACACCGCGCCTCTGAAGCTCAGGCACGACCATATCGACGAATTGGCTATAGGAAGTGGGTGTCAGCGAGGGGCAAATAATGAAGCCGTCACAGGCCTGGGCTTCGAACATTTCACATAGGGAATCGGCTACAGTGGTGGGGGAACCAATGAGCTGTGGCGCCATTTGTCTGACACCCCAGATATAGCCCACGTCGCGAAGGGTTCGGCCCTCAGAACCTTGCAGGATGATGTCCATCATTCCGCGGGCCCCTTGCGTGATCTCCATATCTTCCAACGGTTTATCCAGTGAATAGGTCGACAGATCGACACCAATCGCGTTCGAGACTTCTGCGACACCTAGTTCAGCGCTGACCAAGGAGTTGATGTAATCGGCCTTCTCCTGCGCGATCGAATCCGTCTCGCCAATAACGACATCGACCGACGGAAGGATCGCACAGTGGTTTGGGTCCCGGCGTACGTTTGAGACCCTATCTTTCACGTCATCGTAGAATTTCTTCATGTGCGCCTTGTCGGAATGCAGCGTGAAGATGACCTCGGCCCATCGGGCTGCAAACTCGCGACCGCGATCCGAAGCCCCAGCTTGCATAATCACGGGTGACCCCTGTGGTGAGCGAGGCGTTGTTAGAGGTCCGCGCGTTTTGACGTACTTGCCCTGATAATTAGCGTAGTGAACTTTCGACGGGTCGGCGAAGATGCCGTTCTTTTGATCGATGACCAACGCGCCATCCTCCCACGTATTCCAGAGCGCGTGGCAGGCTTCGACAACCTCGTCGGCGTAGTCGTATCGCAGCCCCTTCTCCATTAGCCTGTCGCCGCCGAAGTTCTGAATCTCTCGGTCGTTGGTTGAAGTCACGCAATTCCATCCAGCGCGGCCACCACTCAGATGGTCCAGCGTCGCGAAGGCGCGAGCTATGTGGAAAGGCGGATAGAGAGATGTCGACATTGTCGCTGCCAGACCTAGGCGCGAAGTAACGCGCGCAACCCCAGCCAAGACCTGCAACGGTTCGAGCATCCAAGTCTGACCCGGCTGTCGAAGATTTGGTTCGAAGGTGCCGCCGTAGGTATCGTGCAGCATCATGAGGTCGACGATAAACATCCCATCGAATTTCCCCCGCTCCAGGATCCGGGCCATATTCTCATAGCGCTCAGGATCGAGCGGACGGACCGCATCACTCTCAGGATGCCGCCAAGCGCCGTTGTGGTGCCAAGTCGGAGCGATGCAGCAGTATCCTACAAGATGCATCTGACGCGTCATTCAAATCTCCCGGCATGGCGAACTCTAGGTCACACGGACCGTCACTGCCTTTTATGAACTTTAATTCCACCAAAGATATCTGGCCCGCCTTTTCCCCTCCAGCAACGGCTGCATTGTTAGGGTCATGCTGTGCGTGAGCGTCGCCGCGTCAAAGCCTGAGGGCCAGTTCCGCAGCGGACACCGTCATCTAACCAAATTCGAGTCGCTTCGTAAAGAGAGAAAATCGAATTTATTCGACTTTCCAAACCAGAGGATCGATGGAATGCCCGTCCCATTGACTCAGGCGGTTGACATTATAGAATTTAATTCGATTATATGGAGAAGCTTTGCAGGCGGAGTTTCGCCTGTTCCCTCGCAAATCAGCCTCACTGGCGAATGAGCTTGGCGCGAACACCTTGGACAAGGAAATCCCCGATAGGCCAAAAGCCCGACGCGAGCGCGGGAAAGCGCGACTTCAGCTCTTAATGGCTGCAACCGACGAGCTTGTATCCGAACGAGAGCTGGACGAAATCAGCCTGCAACACATAGCCGAGCGGGCGCGTGTACCTATCAGCTCTGTCTACCACTTCTTTCCGAATCGGGAGGCAGCTTTTTTCCAGCTGGCTCGTAAATATTTGCAGGATTTCGAGCGACTTTCAGAAGCTACTCTAAATAGGCAACCGGACAGCTGGCAATCATATATTTCCGAGCGAGTCATGGCTTCTGCAGACTATTGCAATGCAAAGCCTGGTGTAATGAGGCTTTTGCTCGGCCCGTACTTCTCTGAGCTCCGTCGCGATAATGTCGCCGGAATATTCAGCGTGGCAAACGCTCGTGTTAGCGCACTTAATCACTTTTTTCGGATGCCAGAAGTCGATGACCTGGCTGACAAGGTCGCTACCGCCATCGCACTAGTGGATGGCATCCAATCCCTCTCGTACGCTATGCACGGTAAGGTCACGACACACTACGCAGAGGAGTCGGCTCGTGCGGCGGTATTGTACCTGCGCTCTTTCCTACCGGACGTGATCCCAGTGCAAGGAACGGATAATGGGTACTGATCTGGTTCACCGCCTTCTGCGTCCCCTAGATTCAGATGACCTTAGTCTTGGTCGCTAGCGACCTTCAGTGCGTTAGCTGCCGCATAGTGGGTAAGGTTCGGCAGCTCGCAACAAGTGCCAGCTCGTGGTCGAGTAGCTCCAGCCATTCGGCTTTCGCCCTCCCAGATCCAGGCGGGACGGTTTTCCCGCAGCTCGGCGGCGTAATCCTGCTCGAACAGAACGATGAATGGGCAGTGCAGCGGGCTAGATATATGACACTGGAAACGATCAGCCAGATCAGCGATGATCCGCCGCTCAGCCTGCCAGCCGTGGTGCGCTGATCAGTCTGGCCCACGCCGGAGAGCACGGCGACGAATGCCGCCAGCTACACCACCTCTCGGGACATGATCGAGTACCAGGCAGGTCCCCTCCGAAGAACGGACGCGCCACCTATCAAAGTTGCCTTTGAATGACGGACCCTATTGAACCGCCCCGCCATTGCTTATATTGGTGACAAAACGGAATTTAATTTCATTTGTCGCTGCATCTGCAACGCCGCCCCGGGAGGACTCACGTGACTACGCAAGACAAGCCGAAAGGTCGTCTTCCATTAGAAGGCATAAAGGTGCTCGATCTTTCCCGAGTGCTGGCGGGTCCCTGGGCAACTATGAGCCTAAGCGATTTGGGCGCCGAGGTCTGGAAGATCGAAAACGTCGATGGAGGAGACGACACGCGTGCTTGGTCGGTGCCCAGCTATAGGGGTGTCAGTACATACTATCTGTGTGCCAACCGAGGCAAAAGATCCTTGGCCCTGGACATAAAATCACCCGAGGGACTGGCGATCGTGCGGAGCCTAGCAGAGCAGTGCGATGTGGTCGTCGAGAATTTCCGAGTCGGTACGGCCGAGCGCCTCGGGGTCGGCTATAAGCAGTTGCGAGCGATAAGGCCGGATGTGGTCTATTGCTCGATTTCCGGTTACGGGCGCGACACTTCCGAGGCACGGCGCCCCGGCTATGATTTCATCGCGCAGGCCGAAAGCGGTCTCATGGCCATCACTGGCGAGAAGGGCGGCCAGCCTCTCCGCTTTGGAATTGCCATCACCGACGTTGCGTGCGGGATGGTCGCGACACAGTCCATTCTCGGAGCGCTTTTTCATCGGGAGCGGACTGGGGAGGGACAACACATAGACGTTTCGCTGATGGATTGTGCCCTCAATCTTCTTATTAACGTCGGAACCGGCTTTCTGAACAGCGATACTGAGGTGGAACGCTATGGAAATGCCCACCCGACTGTCGTTCCCTATCAGATATTTGACTGCTCAGACGGTTCGTTTGCACTCGCCGTCGGAAATGACCGCCAATTCAAGGCGTTGTGCGAGTCGGTGATCGGGAAACCCGACCTTTGCCAGGATCCGAGGTTTAAAACTGCCAACGCTAGAGCGAAGAACCGGCAGACGCTCGTTCCGATTCTCGAAGAAAGTTTCCGCCAGAGAAGCCGACAAGATTGGATGGATGAATTCAGCGCGGCTGAAGTGCCTGCAGGTATCGTCAAGACAGTTGAAGAAGCGCTGACCAGCAAGGGGGTTGGTGAACGATCAGTGGTGCAGACGCTGCAAAATCCGCACCTTGGCCCCGTCAGGCTTATCCGCCCAGCACAGGGATTGGCGGCCCAGAAAGAAGCGGACTATTTGGCACCGCCACTGCTGGGCCAACATACCGAAGCGATCCTGAAGGATGTACTCGGCTATTCGGAGGAGGCCATCCTTTCGCTTGAGGCCGCTGGCGTCATTTCCACGTTCAAAAAGCCCGCTGAGCGCGAAGGCGCCTGAAATGATTGCCGGTCGGGGCCGGCGGCAGCGAGGCTGGGACAGCGGCGGCCGGCGACTTCTGCGGTTTAGCCGGCTTTGGCACGTGCCCGTGCGAGAAAACGCTCCCGCTCGGGCCTAGGAACGAGCGCACCGCCGGTCGTCCATACCACATGGGTTGATCCATCGAACTCGTGCTCTATGCCATGCCGGGACAGATAAGCGAGGCCCATCTCGCTTTGCGTCAACCTCACCGGCCCGGCGAAGGCCGATGCTGCCGATGGTTCGACGTCAAGCCCCATGACATCATGGGCGCGCCCAAGGAGGCGAAACGCCTCGTCGTCGGATACGGTAAAGATGCCGCTCAACCGAGTCTTCATCAGCGGCGCGACCAACATGGAAGCTTGGCCAACTGCCAGGCCGTCCAACTCGGTTTTATTGTCCAGGCCCATGTCATACACCGAAACTGGCTCGTCGGAGCCTGAAAGCAGCTGGACCAACATGCACGGCGATGCCACCGGCTCCGCAAAAAAGCAGTGTACGTGTCGGCCAAAGATTTGCTTCAGACCAAACGTAATTCCGCCCGGTGCTCCGCCCACCCCGCAAGGTATATAGACGAACAGCGGGTGGTTCGAATTAACGGCAACGCCAGCTGTCTCGAGCTGGTTCGCGAGCTCGCGCGCCGCGGCCGCATACCCGACAAAAAGGTCGATCGAACGTTCGTCATCTACGAAATGAGCCCGCGGGTCCTGCTCAGCGAGTTCGCGGCCCTTCGCCACCGCTTGCGCGTAGTCGCCTAAGTGCTCAACGACCTCGACGCCGCGGTTGCGCAACCTATCCTTCTTCCACTCCTTCGCATCGCTCGACATGTGCACGACTGCGCGGAACCCCAGTGCGGACGCCATCATACCGATGCTCAAGCCAAGGTTGCCCGTGCTGCCCACGGCGACCGTGTATGACGAGAAAAGCGATCTTGCCGATGGCGTATCGAGTGCGATGAGATCGGTGCCTTCACTGATCAGATTGTTGCGGATGGCAAGACGCTCGGCTAAAGCGATCACCTCGTGGAAGCCACCGCGCGCCTTGACCGAACCGGCCACCGGTAAACCGTGATCCGCCTTTACCATCCAGGAACCGGGAATGCCCACCGACTGCCCATAATGGCCCGCATCGAGCAGCGCGGATGATATCACCGGCTCGTCCCCCTGCGGAATACCGAACCTAGCCGATAACAGCCGATCGGCGCGCCTCAAACGGTCGGCTGCGTCGTCGGCTCGGCGGAGAAGACGTGCCTCAGGATTGGTCGGCCCTGCCACGCACGAGTTAGTCCACAGGCAAGGCTCCCTGCTGCGCAACGCCTGGTCAACCGGGAGATTGGATAGGAGATTGGGCATTGGCGCGGCCTCCGCTATTGAGCGATTGACATTTACCGTCGCCGCCGGCGTTGAGCAATGGAATTTTATTTCGATTATTGACTTCGTGCATTGCTTACCTGGCCGCGTTTTGTCCCGGAGGTCTTGCGCTGTTTGGCGAGATTCCCAGCCCGGGTGCTGTGTTCGGGTCCGCGACGATCGCCACCGGAAGTCCTTTGCTCGCAGCTGCTAAAGGAAAACCCACGCCAGCCATGACGAGTGACGTTTCAGGAGAGAGTGGAACGATGGCGCGGCGGCCCTGATCATCGCGGCGCGGCCTGAGTTCACCTAGGGCCGGCGCATTCCGGAATCGGCGTGACCGCCCTCCCCTCAGTGAACCAGTTGACCAGGTTCCGCGCCACTAACTCCCCCATCAGGTGTCGCGTGTGGATTGTCGACGATCCGACGTGAGGCAGCAGGCAAGCGTTCGGCAGGTCGAGCAATTCGGCCGGCACGCGCGGCTCATGCTCGAACACATCGAGCCCGGCCGCCAGAATCACACCGCTGCGCAGTGCGTGCGACAATGCGGCCTCATCGACTGTCGAGCCACGCCCGATATTGATCAACACACCGTTCGTGCCGAGCGCCGAGAGGATCTCCGCGTTAACGGCATGTTCCGTACCTGGTCCGCCCGGAACCACGCATACAAGCGTATCCACGCTGCGTGCCAGACCGAGCAGCGTCGGCTCCCAATGCCAGGAGACGTCAGGCACCGGCTTGCGATTGTGGTAGGATACAGCGACGCCGAAGGCGTCGAGACGCCGGGCAATTGCCTGGCCAATGCGCCCGAGCCCGTATATTCCGACCTTGCGCCCCCGTAATGTTCCCCGCGTCAATGGAAACGCACCCTGCAGCCAACGGCCCTCCCGCAGGAACGCCTCCGCTCGCGGCAGCTCCCGCAGCGTGTTGAGGAGCAGGCCAATTGCAGTATCGGCGACCTCCTCATTCAGGATGTCCGGCGTATGCGTAACGACGATGTTTTTCGCCAGTGCCGCGTCGACATCGACTTTGTCGTAGCCGACACCTAGGCTCGAAATGATTTCAAGCTGCGGCAGGGCCTCGATGAACGGAGCTCCGGCGCCCCCCATCACCGCGGCCCCTCGCGCCGCCCCAGCTATTTCGCGAGTCACTAAGCCGGCGTCAGGCCGAGGCAGGACGAAAAGGTCGAATTGCGGTTCGAGGATGGCCTTCACGCATTGAGGCAGCGCCCCAGCCACAATGAGAGCAGCCCGCCCGCCAGCCATTGATCCGCTTTCATTTCCCATAAGATCCATCCATCTAGGCGGCTTCAGCTCGCACCTGGGGAGGGGCTCGTGGCCAACTGCGCTGCCTTCGGGCAACATCGAAAGATAGGGTTAGCCTCGCCCGACAAACGGCATGCCGCTCGCCATCACAGTCATGAACAGGACATTTGCGTCAAGGCTCATACCTGCCATGTACGCCACCTCTCTCGCCACGTTACGGACGTCCATAACCGGCTCAGGTCGCATTTGACCGTCGGGCTGACGCACACCATTGGACATCCGTTGCGTCATATCCGTCTCGGCATTGCCGATGTCGATCTGTCCGCAAGCGATAGAATAGGCCCGCCCATCCAATGCGAGCGACCTGGTGAGCCCGCTGATAGCGTGCTTCGTTGTCGTGTAGGGCACGGAGCCCGGCCGCGGCGCGTGGGCCGAGATGGAGCCGTTATTGATGATCCTGCCACCCATTGGTCTCTGATTGCGCATGACGCGGAAAGCCTCTCGCGCGCACAAGAACGCTCCAGTTAGATTTACGGACACGATCCTCTCCCACGCATCAACAGGCACCTCGTCGATCATGGCATAGGGGTGGCTTGATCCAGCATTGTTGAAGAGCAGGTCGACCCGGCCGAAGGTCTCGACCGTCGCAGCGAACAGCTCCGCGACCTCGGCCGAATTCGACACATCGCAGGTCTTCGCAAGCGCCCGACTGGGAGACATGGCAGATTCCGCGATCGCGGCGCTCAGTCGATCAAGCCGCCGGCCGCAAAACGTGACGTTCCATTCCTCTGCGAGGAGAGCGTGCGCGACTGCCTTTCCGATCCCGGTTCCCGCGCCAGTGACAATTGCAGTGCCTCTTGCCATGACAGTTTCTCTACCGATTGCTCACGGGCGGCAGACGGTCCGGCATTTCCTCCTCGATGTAGATGCGAATGATCTCATCGAAGTTGGCCTCGGCAGTAAAGCCGAGATCCTTAGCACGCGTGGCCCGGTAACCCTTTGGCCATGTACTCACGATGCGCTCGATCGCGGGATCGATCTCGTCGCGCAGCAAGCGGAGATACTGAGGTCCGGCGACGCGCGCCATCGCCTCGATCTGTTCGCCGACGGTGCAGAAGACGCCAGGCATATTAAGGCTGCGTCGATGTCCGATGCGGTCGCTGTCGATTTCTGCTGCATGGATCAGGAACCCCACAGCCGATCGCGGACTGGCGCTGCTGTGCACAATGTCCCGTGATACCGGAACGACAGCCTCGACGCCGTTGAGCGGCTCCCGGATGATGCCGGAGTAAAACCCGGACGCAGCTTTGTTGGGCTTGCCCGGACGGATGCATATCGCAGGGAGGCGGATCGAAACGCCATCGATGAAGCCCTTACGGGTATAATCCTGGACAAGAGCTTCAACGATCAGTTTTTGCGAACCGTAGGAGGTCAGGGGCGTCGGCGCGAAGTCGTCGTCAATGAGGTCCGGTACCGGACCGCCGAAAACCGCACCCGAAGAGGAAAAGACGAAGCGCGGTCGATTGCCGTGAGCCCGCAACCCCTCCAAAAGCGCGAGTCCCCCTTGCAGATTGACGCGATAGCCAAGGTCGAAGTTCGTCTCGGCTTCGCCCGAAACGATACTCGCCAGATGGAACACGAAATCAGGCTTCGACGCGGCGAGACGTTCGGAAATTGCGGCGTCGGCTATATCGCCCTGGAACGTGCGAATCTCGACGCTCGGAGCGTCGGGCGGCGCGCAAGGAAAGGCGTCGAAAAGATCCATCGCCGTTACGGCACGGCCACCGACGCCCTGCTCGAGCAGCCGCTTCACTAACCTGCTTCCAAGCATGCCGGCCGCACCGGTTACGAGAACGCGCATTTTACCTCTCCGATTATGCCGAGTGGCCGTCCGCCAGCGCGAGAACTTTGCGGATGGCGACGAGAGAAGCAGGTTCGTCGAGAAGCAGCGGATGGGCGCGGCCCTGCACGTTCACGACCCAGGACGACGGCAGCGCCGCAGCCATCTTCTCGGCATGTTCGCGGGTCAGGAATTGTGAGTTCTCTCCCCGGCAAATCGCCACAGGTATATCACCGACCTTCACGAACTCATCCCATAAGCTCGGAGTCTCCGTCTTGACGCGCTCCCACTCCACATGAATTCCCGGGTCGAAGTCGCGCACCCATTTGCCGGGGGAGATTTCCCCGTAGACCAGCCGCGCGTACGTGCGCCAATCGTCGACACCGAAGTCGGGAAATCCCTTCTCGTTCGGTACCCGCAGTTTCTCCGCAGCTTCGTCGAGGCTGTACTCGTTGTGATCGGCAAGAGCGACCATCTTCTTGCCCAGCGGGTTGGAAGTCTCGGTTCCGGTATCGTTCGCGATAATGCCCCTGATGCGCCCTGGCCGGCTCGCCGCCATGCGCCAGGACATGAAAACGCCAATTGCCAGACCCGCCAACACCATTTGCTGGATCCCTAGAGCCTCGGTCAGCCTCCAAACGTCGTCGATGAGCGCGTCGAAGCGATAGTCAGCAGGGTTCGTTGATCGTCCGCCTCTTCCCCGCCCCCGCGTGTCGATGGTGATGACCCGCCTTTCGGCGGCAAACCGCGGTGCAACGCGATCGAAATCGCGCGCGGTGCGCATTAAGCCCGGGAGATAGACAAGGGGTACGGCGTCCGAATGCGTGCGGGGCGCGTAATCCTTATAGAAAACACTCATCCCACCGCCGACCTCGAAATGATTTTCCGTTACCGTGAATGATTGTTCCATTGCTTTCTGTCCCGTTCTGGCAGCGCGTCGCGAGCGCCAGCCATTGTCGCGCAATGAGGTTCAAAGCACGCGTCAGCACGATGGTTCCGGCGCGAGGCGACCGAAGCGTGGCTTCGGCAGTTCTCAAAGAAATCAGGTCGCGGAGCGACGCTCTTCGTCGGCAATGGCACGCTCGACAGCCTCGATGACCGGCTGCAGCTTGCCAATATCAAGCCCGCGCCCCATGTAGGCGATTGGATAATGCATGGCGTCTTGGGCCAAATTTCGTCTTCTCTGGACGAGCTTGGAATGAAGGTGTCGTAGGTTCTCGACGTGGTTGGGATGCTCTCCTCCTCCGCTCGCCTTGGCGTATTCGGCCTGATGGGCGAGAGTGTCGAGATCCTCGGGATTTGCCCTCTTCATTGCCATTTGTAAGTTCCGATCATCTTGAGTGTTAAAGGAGCGTCGACAGTAGGTCCGCCGAGTAGGTCTCTGGCTCGGTATCTCGTATACCGACGTCGGCGCGTTTCCATATCTGAGCGAGGGGTCCCGCTACGCCGAAGAACGGATCGTAATCGATCACCGGTATTTCACGCGCGCGCTGACATAGTTCGTAGTATTCATCCGGAAACCCCATCCGGAAATCGACAACACCAAAGCCCTCATGAAAACCGCCGGTGAGATCAAGGTCGTCGCTGAATTCGAAGCCGCAGTGCCCGACGCCAGCAGGAATGACGACGACGTCGCCTGCATTGAGCTGCGATTTTACACCATTGTGGCCGCCG
The DNA here is from genome assembly GCF_003998955.1 of Mesorhizobium sp. M4B.F.Ca.ET.017.02.2.1. Classification (NCBI taxonomy): domain Bacteria; kingdom Pseudomonadati; phylum Pseudomonadota; class Alphaproteobacteria; order Hyphomicrobiales; family Phyllobacteriaceae; genus Mesorhizobium; species Mesorhizobium sp. M4B.F.Ca.ET.017.02.2.1. The sequence goes on from NZ_RZOF01000001.1 coordinate 70,442, forward strand.
AATTTTCCAATGTGCACTCCCTTGGTCACACAGATGAATTCGTGGGCCTCAGTGTGGAAGTGGTGTCGCGGCCACATTCCATCATGGGCGTGCCAAGCAGGTATCCACTTGTTCTGCCGCATGATGGCTTCCATCGTCGTGACATCCCAGCGGATAACATTCCGGTAAATTAGCAGCGGAAGCCGGGAATTCGGAACGCGCCCATTTCCTTCAAAGAAGTATTTTTCGATCGTCACCGTCATGGGAGCATGTCGCCTTCTTCAAAGATCACCAATCGTGCTGCCGAGGTCGGAAATGGCTTGCCCTGCAGGCATAGCACAAAGATCACCGACGCGGCAGGATCGAACTTTAATTCCAATTACACCTAGGAGCCGACGTGGACAAGCTCAAATGAAGCTGGGAACAAATATGTCACGGCAGGACCGGATCGTTGCCGTCCCATGTCAGGGCGGCCTGCTTGAGCCTCTCAGCGTGCGGGCTTCCTTCGGGCACAGCGATCAGTTCGACCAGGCCGAGCGGCCCCTCGAAGAACATCGTCTCGGTTCCAGTTGACGAGACATTCCGTTGCAACCGACGCATTCCCGCTGCGACGAGCCTGCGCTCATCGTTGATGATATTCGAAGTCCGCATCCCGACATGGTGCACGCCTCCAGAAACTGGCGCGTGATCGATGATGCTGGGGCCCTTTGAGTGCAACTGCATCAGCTCGATCTCGACCCCTTCCCGCCACGCAAGGGCGATGCTCAGATCGAACTCAGTGAACGCCCCCCGATATTCGCTCTCCACGAAACGGATGTGCGGGATTACGCGAAACGGGCCGACGCGCATGTGCCTGGCCCAGAACAGCACGGCCAGTTCGAGGTTATCCACCACATAGGCAATTTGCGAAATCGGAGGAAGAAACCCGTCCAGCGGCGGAGGCGTGCTCAGACTGCGGTCCAGTGTCGTCAATCTCGTTCTCCCTTGTCAATCTTGGGGACGTGCCACGAACGACTCAATGGATCTCCGGCTCCGCCGTCGGCGCATTACCGGTCAAGAAATCGAAGTCGCAGCCAAGATTCGCCTGTGTGACATGACGGCCGTACATAGCCCCGTAGCCCCGTTCATACTTGCGGCCAGGAGCGACCCAGGCCTGGCGGCGCGCCTCCATCTCCTCCGCTGATAGTAGAACGTCGATGCGCCGGCCATCGACATCGATCTCTATGATGTCGCCGTCGCGCAGCAGGCCGATCGGCCCCCCGACGAAAGACTCCGGCGCAACGTGCAGCACGCAGGCGCCGTAGCTCGTTCCGCTCATGCGGGCGTCGGAAATGCGGATCATGTCCCGTATGCCTTTTTCCAAAAGCTTCTTTGGAATCGGCAATTGCCCCCATTCCGGCATTCCGGGTCCGCCATTTGGGCCACTGTTTTGGAGCACAAGCACCGAATTTTCATCGACATCAAGACCCGGATCGTCGATGCGCGCAGTCATGTCGTTGTAGTCTTTGAAGACCAAGGCCGGGCCACGATGCTTCAGAAGCCTCCGCTCGGCGGCGGTACGCTTGATGACCGCCCCATCGGGAGCCAGGCTGCCCTTGAGGACGACCAGAGCACCGGCCGGCTCGACAGGGTTGTCGAGTGGCCTGATTACATCAGGCAGATAGACCTCGAATGGCGCGATCGCCTCACCCAGCGAGATCCCGCCGACGGTGCGTGTTGTCAAATCTAGGCGGTCTGCAAGCACCTTGAGCGCTGCCCCAACGCCCCCTGCAAAATGGAAATCCTCCATCAGGTATTTCCCCGAAGGGCGCACGTTCACGATGAACGGCGTCTCGGCGGAAAATTCGTCAAAGCGCTCCGGATCGAGCTTGATCCCCATTCGCCCGGCAAGTGCCACGACATGAATCACCGCGTTCGTGGAGCCGCCCATCGCGAGCGCAATCTTGATTGCATTGTCAAAGCTCGCCGGCGAGATGATGTCGGATGGTTTGAGGTCCTCCCAAACCATGTCGACGATCCGTCGCCCAGACGCAGACGCCATCCTGGTATGCGCCGCGTCGACCGCAGGGATAGTGGCGGCGCCAGGCAGCGACATGCCGAGCGTTTCGGTGATCGCAGCCATAGTCGAGGCGGTGCCCATCGTCATGCAGGTTCCGGGCGAGCGGGCGATGCCGCTCTCAATGCCCTCCTGCATCGATTTGTCCCCGCTGCCCGCGCGACGATCAGCCCAGAATTTCCAGATGTCACTTCCACTGCCGAGCCGCTCGCCCCGCCAGTTACCGCTAAGCATCGGTCCCGCAGGCACGAAGATCGTTGGCAGGTTCATGCTGAAAGCACCCATCAGCAGCCCCGGAACCGTCTTGTCGCACCCGCCCATGAGCACCACTCCATCCACCGGATTGGCACGCAGTTGCTCTTCGGCCTGCATCGAAAGGAGGTTTCGATAAAGCATGGTCGAAGGCTTCATGAACACCTCCCCGAGCGCCATCGCCGGCAGCTCGACCGGGAAGCCGCCGGCCTGGACGATGCCCCGCTTGACGTCGTCGACGCGAGTCTTGAAATGCGCGTGGCACGGGTTGAGGTCGCTCCATGTGTTTAGGATAGCTATGACGGGCTTGCCGTCGAAATCATCGCTCGCATAGCCCATCTGCTTCATCCGGGCGCGATGGCTAAGGGTCCGCATATCGTCCGGTCCAAACCAACGCGCGCTTCGCAGGTTAGAAGGATCACGTGCGGCCATGGGCACCTCCAATGGGATTAGTTCGCGCCAATCGTCACCCGATCGACAGCTCGATCACGAACGGCGCGTCGCTCTTGAAGCTCTGCTTCATCAGGTCACCGCAACGCTCCAGTGTGTCGGCGCGGGCTCCGTCAACACCCATGCCATTGGCGATCTTGATCCAGTCGATCTCAGGGTTGGACAGATCAAGCATGTTCATGGCTGTAGGCCCGGGTGTTGCGCCGACGCCCTGATATTCGTCGATGAGGATTTTGTACTTACGATTGGATAGGATGATGGTTGTTACCGGCAGCCGCTGACGGGCCTGCGTCCAAAGTGATTGCAGCGAGTACATTGCCGAACCATCCGCCTGCAATCCAATCACACGCCTGCCGCCCCCTGCGACCGCGGCCCCGGTGCCCACTGGCAGGCCATCGCCGATCGCACCACCCGTCAGGTGCAGCCACTCGTGAGCTGGCCCGGCGAAAGTCTCTTTGTAAAACCCGCGCCCGAAGGAAACGCTTTCGTCGGCCACGATTGAGTCGTCCGGCATCAGAGCCGCAACGGTGCGCGCAAGGCCCTCCGGAGTCACGGCGCCTCTCGCAGCCTCCGGCCGCGGGCCAGGATCGGGTATGCCGATCTTCGGTGCGTGCAAAATTGCTGCAAGTTGGGAGAGCGCATCCAGCGCCCTCTGGTCGTAGCGCGACAGATGATGGAAAATCGTCTCCGGATTGTGATGGATCGACGGCTTGCCCGGATAGCCGAAAAAGCCAACTGGCGGCCTCGCCCCAACCAATATGATATGGCTAAATCGCCAGAGCCCTCTCTTTGCCGCCTCCGCGGTGTAGCCGACACGGTCGAGCTGCAACCGTCCGCGGCCGCGCGAAATGCGGGCGCAGACATATTCCGCCAACAGCGAGGCGCCGGTGGCGTGGGCGACGCGGAAGGCAGCTTCCTGCGCATCGGCAAGGGTCGCGCGCGCGCCGAGCAGTATGAGCGTGTCCTTGCCGTGCTCGCGAAGAATCTTTGCAGCCGTGTGAAGAGCGTGCGGATCTACCTCGGTTGGCTCTTCATCCGGCAGCGGTTGTGAGGTCGCCCCGCCCTCGTCCCAGGAGGCATCCGACGGCAAGATCAGAGTCGCGACTCCGCCGCCGTATCGGCGAGCGATCTGCACAGCGCGCGCGCCGTCGCGTGCGACATCGCCGGACTTAGTGCAGGTGAAGACCCAATCTGAGCAGGCACGCGCGATCGCTTCTGTGTCCGTTGTCAAAGGCGCGTCGAATGACCTATGCCAAGTCGCCTGGTCGCCGACGACATTGACCATCCCGCTTCGCCCGCGGCGCGCATTATGGACGTTAGAGAAGCCATTGGCCAAACCGGGACCGCAGTGCAGAAGGCTCGCGGCGGGACGCTCGGCAATTCGATAATAGCCGTCGGCCATGCCTGTCACGACGTTTTCCTGAAGGCCAAGGATGCAGCGGATTCCGGGGATTTGATCAAGTGCGGCAACGAAATGCATTTCGCTCGTCCCAGGATTGGCGAAACAGGTGTCGATTCCGCAATCGATCATCGTATGAACAAGGCTTTGCGCGCCGTTCATGTTACCCTTTGCCGCTGCGGCCATGCACTGATCTCCTGTCTATATTCGTCTTGCTTCACCAAGTGCCATGATGAGGCAAAGGGTCTACCGGCAGTTGCGATGGCGAGCAGTTAGTCGGCCGTCATCTCGCGCGCTATGATGATCTGCTGTATCTGGGATGTCCCCTCATAAAGACGGAAAAGTCTGACATCCCTGTAAAAGTGCTCGACGGCCGACGCTTGCATGTAGCCGGCACCGCCGTGAACCTGCACCGCGCGATCGGCAACGCGGCCCACCATCTCCGAGCAGAAGAGCTTGGAGGCTGCGGTCTCTTTGATGACCCGCTCGCCGCTGTCATACCGCTTGGCCGTGTGCACCACCATGCAACGCCCCGCGTAAGTCTCGGTCAAGCTATCGGCGAGCATTGCCTGCACCAGCTGGTGTTCCGCGATTGGTTTGCCGAACTGGATACGCGTCCTTGCAAAGCCGCTCGCCTCATCGCACAGCCGCTCCGCAGCGCCCACACAAACGGCCGAGATATGAAGTCGCCCGCGAGTTAGCACCTTCATCGCCGTCTTAAAGCCGCGGCCTTCCACCCCGCCGATAACGGCGTCGGCAGGAACCCGACAGTCCTCCAGAATCACGTCGCAGGTCCGCGTGCCGCGCTGCCCCATTTTCCCATCCACCGAGCCCAGGGACAGACCGGGCGCGTCGCTCCGAACCAGAAAGGCGGTGACACCTCTCGGCCCAGGGCCGCCGGTGCGCGCCATTAGCGTGAAGACATCCGCAAGTGGCGCGTTTGTAATATAACGCTTCGTGCCATTCAGGACGTAATGATCGCCGTCGCGAACCGCACTGGTCTTGACCGAACCAGCGTCGGAGCCAACGTCCGGCTCGGTAAGCGCGAATGAACCTATAGCTTCTCCAGACGCGAGGCGAGGCAACCAGTAGGCCTTTTGGGCGTCCGTTCCGTCGACAATGATGCCCTGTGAGCCAATGCCATTATTCGTACCGATCACTGAGCGGAAAGCCGGCGACGCGTAGCCAAGTTCGAAGGCAAGGGCCACTTCTTCTTCCATGGTCAGACCCAGCCCGCCATACTCCTCCGGGATGGACAGACCAAACAGACCGAGTTCTCGCATCTCCTGGATGATAGTGGGCGGCACGGCGTTTGATGCCTCAACCTCGTTCTCGGCCGGGATCAGCCGATCCCGCACGAACCTTCGAACCGTTTCCACCAGACCACTGAGAAGTTGTTCGTCTCTTATCACAGCACTCTACCGCCAGACCCGGGGGATGCGCATTGCGCGATGCGAACGTCGTTGTGCCACATCAGACTGATGACATCAACACCAACGAAACTAAATTCCATTTTTGAACTGATCTGACCCAAGATCAGTCGCGATCGCACTTTCGGATGCGTGGTGCCTCCTCTTCGGACGCCGGGTAGCTCGCCAAGCCACGCTAAACGGCCGTTGTGGATTTATATTTCATTTCCTTATAGAGGTGACATTGGAATCGCCCCACACCCCAGCTGGAGCTTGAGGCATGAGAAAACGAACCAAGACACCCGACGAAGTGGCGGCGGACGACAGTGTGGCCGCAAGTTCTCTGGTGCGCGGACTTGATATCCTTCGGGCATTCAAGGCTACCGACTCGACGTTGGGCAACCAGGACTTGATCGACAGAACCGGGCTCGCCAAAGCCACCGTTTCCCGCCTCACTTACGCCTTGGTGAGTATGGGCTATCTGAACTACGACGAGGCCATGGGGCGCTACAGCATCGGTCCGTCGACCGTTTCGCTCGGTTATTCCGCCCTGAGCTCTTCACCGGTGGTACGCGTCGTGCAGCCTTTGTTGCGACGCCTCGCAGATAGGACCGGGGTAGCTGCAGCTTTGGGCACCCGAAACGGGCTGGAGATGATATACCTTGCAAATAGCCGCGCCTATGGACCAGTGACGTTGCAACTGAATGTCGGGTCGCAACTGCCCATCTGGCGCACCGCAATGGGTCTCGCCTACATCGCGGGGATGGTACCAGAACAGCGCAGCGATCTCATAAAGCAGTTGACCGCGAGCGAACCAAAGAGCCGCCGTGCGATACGGCAAGCCGTTGACGAAGCCATGGATATGTACCGAGAACGGGGTTATGTCTGCTCTTTCGGCGCTTGGTACAGCTACATTAATGCAGTCGGAGTACCATTCCGCCCTACCGACGGATCGCCTCTTGTAGCATTAACCTGCGGCGGCATATCCGACATTCTTTCCAGAGACGCCTGCCTCTCAACTGTCGGAAATGAGCTTGTCGCGGCGGCGCGACAGCTTCGTGAGCGTCTAGAGGATCCAACCCCTGGTCAAAGCAAATAGAATAGTTGGTCGCGCCGTGATGGCTCATCGCGGCGGCTTGCCGGTCTGCTGACCAGCTGTGCAGGACTGGTGGGCTTCCAGCGCCGCGAGCACTCCGTCTCGGCTGTACCCGCAGTCGCCTTATGGCGCCCCTCCCCTTGACCTGCTTCGCCACGACTGCAGCATTGGTTCGGGCCGCGGTGTGAAATGTTTCGGCGTGTGCGTGACCGGTTCGGCACGCGGCCTGGCATCATCGTCACCACAAAGGTGGATTTAATGGTGCGAGTTGCAATTTCCACCAACATAAGCGATTATCGAAATTAAGTTTCTTTTTTGAGTGGTGCGTTTCGTTGGGAGGCGTAGATAGTGTCGACGTTCGATACGGTCATTGTCGGAGCCGGAATTGGCGGGCTGACAGCAGCTGAAGCACTGCAGCGGGGTGGCCAGAAGGTTCTCGTGCTGGAGGCGACCAACCGGCCCGGCGGCCGCATCGTGAAGATAACGAGGAAGAACGGCGACTCGGCCGAAGCCGGGGCGCAAGGTATCCATTCCAACTATACTGAAATGCTCGGGATGCTCGACCGGTTCGGCATGAAAGGCGACCTACGGCCGTCCTTTGGCAAAGTCCAGTATCTCGACCATTCCGGCGCGCCCCGAATATCCGGCGGGAATTCGGACCTTGCAAAGATCGTCGGAACACGTGGAAGGCTCGACCTCGCCTACTTCTGGACGCGATACTTCACTTTTGCCAAGAAATTCCCCCAGTTCGAGGCGGTCAAGGACATTCCGCAATACGACAATGTCAGTGCCGCCGAAGAACTGCGCTGGGCCGGAAGAAATTTCACCGACTTCGTGCTGCGTCCAATGTCCTGGGCCATGGCAAATTCCACCCCGGATAAAATCGGCATGTACTACATCGTCAACGGGCTGCGCCTTCGGATGACGACGAAGATCATGAGCCTGTTGCATGGCAATGAATCTCTCCTGACCAAGCTCGCGAGCAGTGTGCCGGTGCAATATGGTGCGCCGGTCAAAACCGTGCTCACCACGGAGGGCGTGGTCGACGGCGTTGAGCTCGAGGACGGGACGGCCATCAAGGCGAACCACGTCATTTTGTCTTGCACCGCTGCGATCGCCGGCCAACTGCTCACGGAAGAGTTCGGTCAAGCAAAGCGGTTCCTGACGAACTACACGCACACGCCGCTCTCGCTTGTCTTCTTCTTCCTTGATCGGCCGCTTGGTAAGGAAGCCTATTCGTTTATGGGCCATCCTTTTCGCGATGCCATGTTCAATATGGCGCTGGATCATTCCAAGAAGACGCCCTTTCTCGCCCCCTCCGGCAAGGCGATCATTTCCGCTTGGCCGGCCTTCCCTAGGTCGGTAGATCTCATGAAGCGCACCGATGCCGAAATCATCGAACAGGCGCGAACAGACCTGGAGGGCTTTTTCCCCGGGTTTTCGTCTTGGATCGAAGAGGCTCGGGTCGTCCGCCACCATCGCGCCGCGGCACGCTATGAGCCAGGAATGTACCGCAAGGTGCTCGATTTCAAGAAGCAAGCCGACACGTTTCGCGGCGTTTCTTTCGCTGGGACGGATTACGACAGCATCCACATGGAAAGTGGCGTGCGCAGTGGGCAGCGCGCCGCCGCCCGCGCCCTGCGCGGCGCATGATCCCCGGGACCGGAAAATCAGCCGCCGGGAGGACTTGAGCTCACATGGCCGAAACGTTCGATACCGTCATCGTCGGCGCAGGCACCGCCGGCTGTGTCCTTGCCGACCGGCTTTCGCTCGATCAGGGTCGGCGCGTGCTGCTGCTGGAGGCGGGCAGATGGGACTGGAATCCGCTGATCCATATCCCATACGGCGCCCGCAAGATGTTCGACCATTCTATGTTCCAGTGGGGCGACATCTCTGATCCTGACCCGACCCTTGACGACCACCGCCAGAGCGTCCCCCACGGCAAGGTTATAGGCGGAACCGGTTCGCTGAACTTCATGGCTCATGTGAGGGGCCATCCAAACGATTACAGACGCTGGGTCGAACAGGGCGCCAAGGGGTGGAGCTACGGCGAGGTGCTCCCCTTCTTCAAGCAATGCGAGACCTGGGAAGGCGGCGAGAACGAGTGGCGTGGCGGCTCCGGCCCCCTCGGGGCGTCCAAAGCCAAATTTGTTGATCCGCTCCCTTGGGCTTGGTTCGCTGCAGCCAAGGAGCTCGGTCATCCACTGACTGACGATTACAATGGCCAACAGAACGAAGGCTTCGGCGCGATCCAGTACACTATCCGGAACGGTCGGCGCTCTTCACCGGCAAGGGCCTTCCTGCGGCCGGCGATGAGCCGCAGGAATCTCACCCTGCGGACCGGCGCGCACGTAACGAAGGTCATCTTCGAGGGACGGCGCGCCGTCGGTGTGGAATATGTCAAAAGCGGCCAGCGCCACGTCGTGCGGGCGTCGGAGCGCGTTGCATTGTGCCTCGGCGCGATCAACACGCCCCACCTCCTCCTGCTCTCCGGTGTCGGACCTGCCGATCATCTGCTGGCGTCCGGTATCGCGCCGCTTGCCGATCTGCCCGTCGGAAAGTCGCTTGAGGACCATCTGGCCTTCCCCTTGCTCTGGCGCCGCAAGCAGCCTGATCCGTTTCACAAGTCGCTGCGGCTCGATCGCATCGCTGTGAACATGCTGCGTGCCCACTTCCTTGGAACCGGCCCAGCCGCGCATTTGCCTGGCGCCATCATGGCTTTCCTTAAGTCCGAGGCAGGCCTCGCCCAGCCCGACATCCAACTTGTCATTTCGATGATCTCGCCGGAAGCCAATCTCTGGTACCCTTTCATCAACCGTCCCGGAACCGGCTCTTTCGGTTTGAAGGTCAATCTGCTCAGTCAGAGGAGCCGGGGCGAGGTGCTTTTGCGGTCCACAAATCCCTTGGAGCGCCCGCGCATCGTCTATAGGTCACTCGAGGCGCCGGAAGATCCGGCGACTATGCGCCGGGGCTATCATCTTGCCATGGCCCTCGGGGAGGCCACCGCAATGGCCCCAATGAGGGCGGAAACAATCCTTCCGCCCAAGCCTCTCAAGACCGATGATGAGATCGACGCTTTCGTCCGCGCCAATTCGTTCCAGCAGTACCACCCCGCCTGCACCTGTCGGATGGGCAATGACGAACGCAGCGTCCTGAATGCCGATCTGAGCGTCAAGGGGTTTGACGCACTCAATGTCGTCGATGCCTCGGCAATGCCTCACCTTATCGGCGGCAACCCGAATGTGGTGATCATGATGATGGCCGCGAGGGTGGCGGCTATGTGGCAGCACTGACAACTTTTCACCTCCCGCAACCGGGCCTGGGTCGACCAATAACCTCTATTCGAATGTTCCTGGAGTTAGGATGTCCGATATGCCGGTGAAGCTTGAACGCCGCGGTGCAATCGCTTTGGTGACGATCGACAATCCGCCCGTCAACGCGCTCGGGTTGGGCGTGCGTCAGCGGCTACTCGAGCTGGTTCCCGAGCTGCAAGCCGACGCAGCCGTTGCCGGGGTCGTGTTAACCGGAGCCGGATCGCTGTTCGTAGGGGGCGCCGATATCACGGAGTTCGATCGCCCGCCGCAATCGCCGCACCTTCCGGAGTTGCTGGAAAGGATTGAGCGTTCGGGCAAGCCTTGGTTGGCAGCGGTCAACGGGCTGGCGCTTGGGGGCGGCGCAGAACTGGCGCTGGCTTGCCACTACCGTCTGGTCTCGCCTAAGGCGCGGTTCGGGTTGCCTGAGATAAACCTCGGCATCATTCCGGGAGCAGGCGGTACGCAGCGTCTTCCGCGGCTGGTTGGTGTGGAGGCCGCTCTGCCAGTTATTGCGGAAAACGCTCAGATCGATGGTCAGCGCGCGGTCGAGCTGCACCTCGCCGCCGAGCTGGTCGAGGGTGACTTCCTCGCGGGTGCCATCGCGGCCGCGGCCGAGATGGCGATGCTCCCTTTGCCTTTTCCTGCAGCCGAGCTGTCAATCGCCGATCCCGGCGAGGATTTCTGGACTGAAGCCGCCGCCCGAATTCGCAAGTCTACCAAAGGCGCCAAGGCGCCTCTCGCGGCCCTCGAGTCGCTGCGCTTGGGCGTCCAGAAAGGCGTAGTGGAGGGGTTGAGGTTCGAGCGTGAGACATTTCTGCGCCTGCGTGGTTCGGACGAGGCGGCAGCCCTGCGCTATCTGTTCTTCGCCGAGCGATCTGCGTCCCGCTCAGCGTCGCTTGGCGGCGTCGAGCCGCGCCGTATCGACCTGGCCGGGGTCGTCGGTGGCGGAACGATGGGGGTAGGCATCGCCGCTGCACTCCTCAACGCTGGATTGACTGTCGTGATTTCCGAGCGGGATGCGGCGAGCCTGGAGCGCGCAAGGACGGCGCTGGAGGCTGTGTTCGCCGCCCAGGCCAAGCGCAAGATACACTCCGACCAGGAAGGCCGAGAGAGGTTGGCGCGTCTCAGCGGGACGATCGGTCTCGACGAACTGGCCGGCTGCGACTTGGTCATTGAGGCCGTCTTTGAAGACCTCGAAGTAAAGCGGGACGTGTTCGCCAGGCTCTCACAAATCTGCCGTGCCGATGCGATCTTGGCCACGAACACGTCTTATATCGATCCCCGGCTTATCGTGGCGGGATTTGGCAACCAGGAACGCTTCATCGGCTTACATTTCTTCAGCCCCGCGCAGGTCATGAAGCTGCTCGAAATCATCCCCCTGCCCCAAACCGCGGCGGACGTGAAGGCAACGGGGTTCGACCTGGCAAAACGGCTGGGGAAGGTCCCCGTCCGTGCCGGCATTTGCGACGGGTTCATCGGTAACCGCATCCTCAAGCGCTATCGCGGCGAGGCGGAGCAGATGGTGGCCGAGGGGGTTGATTTCGCGGCTATTGACGCCGCTCTTAGGGATTTCGGATACGCGATGGGTCCGTTTGAGATGCAGGATTTGGCGGGACTCGACATTTCGTTCATGAACCGCGAAGCGGCCCGCAGCAGGGGCGAGAACGTTCCGGAGACGCTTGGCGATATCTTGGTACGCGCAGGGCGCAAGGGGCAGAAGACCGGCGGTGGCTGGTACGATTATGAACCCGGCGAGCGCAAACCGCAGCCCTCACCCACGACGGCGCGCCTGCTCGCGTCCTTAGTGGGCGCACCGAAGCAGGTCGACCCTTGCGAGATCATCGACCGGTTGATTAAGGCGATGGCCGACGAGGGTCACAAGATCTTGGAAGAAGCGATCGCCGACAGTCCAGAAGCCATCGACCTCGTCGAGGTGCACGGCTACGGGTTCCCGCGGGGTAAGGGCGGCCCTATGTTCCTGTCGGCCCGCGACGCAATCTAAGCGACGCATCGGCCAAACCGACACGTGCAGTGTCTGAGAATGGAAAATTGAAATTTAATTTCATCTCTCATTGACGATCGGGAACCTGGCTGTCATTAGTACTCCCGCTGAATGTCCGCCGCGCTCTAGCCTAACCGTCTGCCAAAGCGCGTGCGTGTCGAACGCGAACGGGGCAAAGGCGCAACTCTGAGCAGTCACACAAAGTTTTGGGGACCGGGATGACCAGCTATCCTGACGTTAACCTTTACATCAACGGAACCTGGCGTCCGGCCGAAGGTAATCGCTGGATTCCGGTGACCGATCCCTCGACCAATCTTGAAATCGGACGTGTCGCGCATGCTTCCGAGCGCGATCTCGATGATGCGCTGGGTGCCGTAGAAGCCGGGTTCAAGGCTTGGGCTGCCACTTCGCCCTTCGAGCGCGCCAAACTCATGCGACGTGCTGCAGAAAATGTTCGTGCTGACGTCGAGGAGATCAGCCGGTGGATGACCCTGGAACAGGGCAAGCCGCTCTCGCAGTCTCGCCTCGAGACGTTGGCCGCTGCGGATATCATCGATTGGTTCGCGGGAGAAGCACAACGTACCTATGGCCAGGTTATTCCGGCCCGATCATCAGACGTTCTGCAGTTCACAATGAAAGTGCCGGTGGGCCCTGTGGCGGCGTTCACCCCCTGGAACTTCCCCCTGAATCAGATTATCCGCAAACTTTCAGCCGCCTTAGCCGCCGGGTGTTCAATTATTGTCAAGGCGCCGGTGGAAACTCCCGCTAGCCCGGGCGGTCTTATTCAGGCGTTCGCGCGCGCTGGCATTCCGGCGGGAGTAGTCAATCTCGTCAATGGCCGATCAACTGAAATCTCGCGCTACCTCATCCCCAGTCCGGTCATTCGCAAGATCAGCTTCACGGGATCAACACCCGTCGGGAAAGAGCTTGCTGCACTCGCAGGCCTGCACATGAAGCGCGCCACCATGGAGCTTGGTGGTCATGCCCCGGTAATCATCGCCAAGGACGCCGATCTGGACGACGCACTTTCGTCGTTGGTGCCGTTCAAGTTCCGCAATGCAGGACAGGTATGCATTTCACCGACGCGTTTTTTGGTGCAGGACGAGTTGGCCGACAGCTTCGCGGAGCGCTTCGGAGCTGCGGCGAAGAAAATCAAGGTCGGTAGTGGCCTTGATCCGGCAACCGAAATGGGTCCGCTCATCAACGAGAAGCGCGTAAACGCGATCGATGAGTTGGTTGCGGATGCTGTTAGACAAGGCGCCAAATTGGTGGTTGGCGGAACGCGGATCGGTAACCAGGGCTGTTTTTACGAACCGACAGTACTGGCCGACGTACCCACGTCGGCTCGAATTATGAACGAGGAACCTTTTGGACCGGTGGCGGTAATCAATCGATTCTCGGCGATCGACGAGGCTATCGCGGAGGCAAACCGACTTCCGTATGGGCTGGCTGCCTATGCCTATACTCGTGATACAGCGTTGGCGACCCGTCTCGCCAACGAAGTCGAAGCTGGCATGACCACGATCAACCACTTGGGCTTGGCGCTCCCTGAGGTTCCCTTTGGAGGCATCCAGGATTCTGGTTATGGCACTGAAGGAGGCTCTCAGGCCGTTGAACCGTATCTCGAGACCCGGTTCGTGACTCGGAAAGGGTGACGATCGCTCACAGGTCCGCGGAAAGAAGAGCACTGCAGACCCAGTTCTTGAGAGGGGTGACGGCCAGCGTTCGCTCCGCGGTCAGACGACCAAAGCTCCAAGGCAGTCCGATGTTGCTACCAGTTTCGGTTCTAAGGACAGCTTGCTGTCAGCAACTATTGCGACTTACCGAAAAAGACCTTTGCGAAAGCCCACGCGACCTTCGGTCGAAGCATAGATCGGACGAAGTTGCGCATATCCTCCCGAGACAGCTCGGTTGTCGCGTTATAGGAACCGATCCGGCACGTGATGACCGGGCGCTGTTCCCGAATCTCGACACCGCACAGAAGCATATCTAGCTTCATAGACGGCGCATTGATCTTCATCGGCGGAGCTCATGAGCTTTAATTGACATGGCACTTGTGGCTTGAGCGGATGGTGGGATGCGGACGCATTCAGTTCCCGTTCAGATACCGGCGAACTCGTTCCGCATCTGGATCCGAATGGCCACTGCCCAGAACCTGCCCAACGACCATCTTACCCGACAGACTGCCGGCGAAGAGCCCCTCCCCGTTGAAACCGAAATTTGCGACGACGTTCGGCATTCCGGCCATGGGCCTGATGATTGGCGCGAAGTTTTCCGTGATGTCGATCGGACCGGACCATACAGCTTCAAGCGAAACTCCCTTGAGTTGCGGAAAACGGCGCTGCATTTCCTCGTAGACACGTTCATACTCGATCGGGTCTGTGTCTGCCGCCCTGTCCACGGTGGATGGTGAAAACAAGCCCTTGGTTGGCATGCCGCCTCCAAAAAGCAGGCGATTTTTATAGGCCCTGGCATAATAGAACGTCATTCCGACGTCCTCGATGTAAGTGAATTCTTTCAGGCCAAGGCTCTGGAAAACGTCATCCTGCAACGGAACGGTCGCGACCACATAGGATTGACGCGGAAACAGGAGCTCATTGAATGGCTTCATGTGGTATGTGTAAGCATTAGTCGCAAGCACCACCTTGCTCGCCTTGATTGTGCCCCCGTCCGTTGTGGTCACAAAAACCCTGGACCCGTCATCATTGATATCGGAGACTTTCGTGGCTTCGTGGATCGCCACGCCCATGCCGCGAAGCTGGTCAGCGAGACCTCGCACAAGTTTAAAAGGCTGAACCGAGCGCCAAGCCGTGAGCACCATTCCGCCATATATCTCATAAGGTACCGGAAGGGCCTGCCGAACTTCATCGCCGCTCAAGAGCTTGTTTGGAGTGCCACGCTGGTGGAGTAGCTCCGATTCATGCTGCAACGTCTGCCAGGCTTCGGCGTCGAGAGCGTGCATGAGGATTGGTTCGTCACGATACTCACACTCGACTGCGCCGTCCGCGATGCGCTTCTCGAATTCGTCGCGGCTCCTAAGGAAGTACCTAGCCGCAAAACGTTCCTCCTCGAGATCGAAGCCGGTGATAAACGAGGTACGCAGTTCACGCATTCCGGTCGTCACCCCACCGAAATTGCGACCGCTTGGACCGAAGCCAACATATTCGGCCTCCACAACTGCGATGTTCAGGTCGGGTGCCGCCTTCTTGAGGTAGTAAGCGGAAGAGATGCCGGCAAATCCCGCGCCGACGACTAAGATATCCACGCTGATGTCGCTATCACCAAGCGGATTGGTCGGCTCGAAATCACCAGTAGCCCAGAAGCTCACCTGGTATGGAAAGTTCGTCACGGGGGTTCATCGTCCAGAGTGGTTGACGCACTGTTGGATTATGCCAGGGCGACTAGATCGTCAAGCGAGGCGTTTCAAAAATGGAACTTTGTTTTGTTATTGAAGTCACGGGAATTTGCGTACGAGCGGTCGCGATCAGACATGCGGAGCCCGTCCAAGCTCTCCCGGGCCCATGCTGTAGCCGCAACGTCACGGGGAACGCAACTAAGTCTGTTTCAAACTCGTTGGGGCCATATAAACAGTTGCATCTTTCATGGATTTCTGGAACTAAATTCCACTTCATGTCGTAGGTGAGGCCTTCCGAGTGTCCGGTTTCGATACCATCGTCGTTGGTTCAGGGATTGCTGGTCTAACCGCCGCAATCAAATTGCAGCGCGCGGGGCAAAAGGTTCTCGTGTTGGAAGCTACTGAACGACCGGGCGGCCGCATCACCCGTATCATCCGCAGAAATGGTGACCGAGCAGAGGCTGGAGCGCAAGGCCTCCATTCAAACTATACGGAGATGCTGGGCCTCATTGCCAACTATGGAATGACCGGGGATGTCATGCCCACAGGCCGCAAGTTGCAATATCTGGATCGCCGAGGGCGCCCACGCATATCAGGCAGCAACATGGATCTCGCTCGAATCATCGGCGTTCGTGGCAGCTTGGATCTCGCTCGATTCTGGACCCAATACTTCACCTACGCAAAGCCCTTTTCTCAGTTTGAGCTCAGTGCGGATATCCCGGAATACGATAATGTCAGCGCCGCCGAGGAGCTGCGCTGGGCCGGACGGAATTTCACCGATTTCGTGCTGCGACCGATGTCTTGGGCCATGGCGAATTCCAAACCCGACAAGATCAGCATGTACTACATCGTCAACGGGCTGCGCCTTCGGATGACGACCAAAATTCTAGGGCTGCGGGGAGGCATTGCGTCGCTTCCGCAGCGCATGGCGCAGGACTTGCGGATTGAATACGGAAGCCGCGTCCAGTCTGTTCTGACAACCTCAGGGTCGGTCGACGGCGTCCTCCTCGAGGACGGCAGGGCCTTGAAAGCAAAGCACGTGATCTTGGCATGCACGGCCGGAGGAGCGGGTTCCGCTTTGCCGGAGGAATTTCAGTATCAAAAGAGTTTCCTATCTAATTTCACGCACACGCCGATGCCACTGGTTTTCTTCTTCTTGGACCGACCAGTGAAAAGTGAGGCCTACGCCTATATGGGCCATGGGTATCGCGAGGCGACCTTCAACATGGCGGTGAATCACGCTGCTAAGACGCCCTATCTTGTGCCGAGCGGCAAAGGCCTCATCTCAGCGTGGCCGGCATTTCCTGCAGTCGTCGAGCTGTTTGGCCGCTCCGACACCGAGTTGATCGAACTGGCGAGGAAAGACCTGGAGGATTTCTTCCCCGAATTCCCGGCCGCGATCGAAGAGGCGCAGGTGGTTCGGCACCACTGGGGCCTCGCCCGTTATGAACCTGGAATGCACCGCAAGGTGCTGGATTTTAAAGCAAGCGCGGAACGGCTGAGAGGGGTCTCTTTCGCCGGTACCGACTACGACAGCATTCACATGGAAAGTGGCATCCGCAGCGGCCAGCGGGCCGCTGACCGAGCTCTGCGAGGCGCTTAGCTCACCCGCTCAGGGAAAGCTTCCCTCCCCTGCCACAATCGTACAACCGGGTGCAGGACACGTTAGTCGCATCGTCCGTCCAATTTGCAGTCCGTAACCCGCCAGCTGCTGGATATGGGTTGCCTGCCTCATTGGGGTTGCTCACAACACATCAGACAGTCGCTGGCCATTCCTGTTCGAGCTGGCCTGCAGGACCACTCCGCAGGGTACGAGTCGTAGGCGACACGTGTCTTCGCTTCAGCGTCACAGGGGCGATCGACTGGAGCCCGGGCGTCACAGCTGGTGCGACAACCGCTGCCCGCGTGGCGGGTCTCCATCAAGCAGTCCTTCTCCCCTAAGTGGGCATCTGTTTCCAAAGGTCGACAGCACGCGCGGCCATCATAATGATCACAATGTTGGGATTGCCAGAAATGAGACGGGGCATGGCAGAGGCATCAACTACGAACAGGTTGGCCGTTCCGCGGACCTTCAATTCATTCGTAAGGACAGCTTGACTGTCACCTCCCATCGCGCACGTGCTGGCTGGATGATACTGCTGAATTGCCGTGGATCGAATGAAGCTGTCGATGTCCTTGTCCTGCTCAAGCACCCGGTTAGGGTTTCTCGGGGCTTTTCTAAAGGCTGCCAGCGCTGGGGAGTTACCAAGATCTTGGGCGATCCTGAAGCCCGCTCGCAGCACCTTTAAATCGTGATCATCCGAAAGCGAATTGTAGACGATCTGAGGCCGAGTACGGAAATCGGCAGAAGCGAGTTTGACCTCTCCCCTGCTCCGTTGCGATGTCAGTTGGACCTTGACGGCAAACCCAGCCTGTGTCCGCACATTTTGGAACGGCAGCCAAACATTCGCACTAGGGCTAATGAACGGAATGAGAAACTGAAGATCGGGCGCGACAAGGTCGGGGGATGATCGAATGAAGCCGCCAATCGACCCTGGGAGATGCGCCGCAGGCCCTGTGCGAAACAGGTATGCCCGCATCATATTGATGGCTATTCGATCGAGCCTAAGCGATGCGTGAAACGGATCGAGGTCGCGCCTTTCCCATTCTAGGAAGTAGCCGAGATGATCCTCCAGATTCTTGCCAACCGGGAGATCGAGAACCGGATCGATCCCAACCTCCTTCAAATGATTGGCGGGCCCGACCCCGGACAGCATAAGGACTTGCGGGGTATTGATCGCCCCCATCGAGAGAACGAGGCGGTCGGAACATAATGCTTGCACATTCCGGCCGGCCCGCATGTATTCCACGCCCACAGCCCGCCGCCCGTCGAACAACACTCGAGTGACGGTAGCCCGTTTTATCAACCGCAAGTTTGGACGGGATAGCGCCGGTTTCAGGTATGCCGAGGCAGCAGAACTTCTGCGACCGTGATCTACAGAGTATTGCATTGGACCGAAACCCTCAGGGCTCTCTCCATTGTAGTCGGTCGTTCTGCCCTGGCCGGAGGCGTCGATTGCCGCGAACCAGCTTTGTGCGATGGGGTCACGCAATGCCGACGGCTCCACGCTGACGTGTCCTTCGGCTCCACGCCACGCATCCGCCCCGAGTAGCCAGCGCTCGCTTCGACGGAAAAATGGCAGCACGGCCTCGTAGCTCCAGCTCGTTGCGCCGCACCTAACCCAGTTGGCGTAGTCGTGGGGGTGCCCGCGCACATGCGCCATGAAGTTGATCGAAGAGGTTCCACCTATGAGCTTGCCGTGCGGCACCTGTTGCCGACGCCCTCAAGCCCGGATCCGGTTCTGACTGGTCGTTCCATTGATACCAACCCCAGTCGAGCAGCTTGCGTGCGCCAAGGGGAACTGACACCAGCGGGTTCCAATCGCTCCCACCGGCCTCAAGAAGCAGCACTCTGGTGCCGGGATTCTCGGAGAGCAAGTTTGCAAGCACGCAACCGGCCGAGCCAGCGCCAGCGACTATAATGTCGTATGTTTCGTTTATGACGGCATCCTCCGAAGGCCATTTAACAGCAGCCAGTCATGGCCGCAGTAGAATGGGCGATTAACACCATCGATGCGGTTGTAGCTGGTGACGCCCCGCGATCTGCCTCACTGCATCCGACAGCGCCCTGACTGCAGGTAGTCTCACGCTATCAGCACTCCAAATACGAGGCCGATCGAAGTGCCGGACGCTGTCGCAGCATCACAATCGCTCGAGAATTTATAGAATTATATTCCGAAAACGGTTGCCACGATCTCGCGCTTGTGGCAAGCATTAGGTGCTGCACAATAACGAAACAGAACGCAGCGGGGTCGCAACAATGGGATCGAGTTCCAGACAATCCTGCCGCGGCGCGCGATCAATGACGGTCGGTTTAATCTAGAAGCCGATCGTTGTGGTTCCACCGCCAGTCGATGCCAACCCGGTCCGACCAGTCCACGAAAGCTGCGCGAGGGCAAAGTGCCGATCAGCGAGCAAACGGAATGAACTCAACAGAGGATGGAGCAACAATGAAGAACCTAATCGTAAACAGACGCAGCGTACTCAAAGGCGCGGCAGCGACGGGCGCGTTTCTCGCCGCCCCCGCTATCATTTCTTCCAAAGCGCTGGCGTCCTCAGGTGAGCTCAATCTTCTCACCTATGCCGGTTTTCCCCTGCACAAGGACGTCTTTGACGCGTTCAAGGCAGACACCGGCATCACGGTGAATGAAATCGGCCAACCTGACTCCGACAGCATCCTCGCGCAGGCGAAGCTGGCCAACCCCGGCGAACTGGACCTGGTCGAGGCCACCATAACCAATCTGCCGGTCTATCCCGCCAGTGGGATCGTGCAGCCGCTCGATCCTGCCAAATTGGAACTCACCAACACTTCCAAAGGCATGCCCGGGACTGTCGAAGGCGATAGCGCCTATGTGGGCGGCAAGCTCTACTATATGTCGGCGCTATGGGGCGGCGAGGGCATGGCTTACGCGAGCGACGTCGAGGACCATGAATTCGGTTCGGCAAGCCTTGCAGATCTTTTCGACCCGAAGTTCGAAGGCCAGGTCACCCTGCGGCCCTACTCCGGCCTTGCAGCGCTGGGTCGGGTGATGGAAGCTGAGGGCAAGTTGCCCAAACCCTATCTCGACGCCTACAAGGATGAGGCCTCGATGAGGGCTATATACGACGTCATCCTCGCAGAAGCGGTCAAGCACAAAAAGAACGTCGCGCAGTTCTGGACGAACGACAACGAGGGCATCGGCGCCTTCGCCACCAACGGCTGCCGGGTGGGTCTGGTTTGGGAGTCGATCGGACGTTCGCTTGCCGACCAAGGCACCAACGTACGCTGGGTCACTCCGAAGGAGGGGGCTTTCGGATGGAACCAAGGCTACGTCCTTAGCAAGAGCGCCAAGAATGTCGACCAGGCCTACGAGTATCTAAGGTGGATTTCCCGGCCGAAAAACGGTGTGCGCTGGGGCGTTGCGAACCAAGGACTTTCTAGCGCCGCTGGATCGATCGACCTGCTAACGGGTCCGTTCAAGGACTTCAGCGTCAAGGCCTACCCGCCAGAGGCAGTTGCCAAGATGTGGTGGTGGCCGGCTCAGGAGCCCTGGTTCATCAAACTGCGCGGCGAATATTCTGATCGCTTCCGTTCCGCCTGAAAGACGGCATGATGAGCTATTGGGCACCCAACTCCACGGGTGCCCATATTTTGTTAATTCAGACGCGATGGCGGCATGAAGTTCGGACAAGAAGATATGAGTGAGGGGGTCGAGATCAGCCGCGTCAGCGTGGACTTTGGGCGATTCAGGGCAGTGGATAACGTGTCGGTTGATATTCGCCCAGGAGAATTCTTCTCCTTCCTCGGCCCCTCCGGATGCGGCAAGACGACAATTCTCCGCGCGATTTCCGGCTTCCTCGAACCGACTGAGGGGAGCATCAATATTGGCGGGCGTCCCATGAGAGGAATTGGTCCGAACAAGCGTCCAACTGCTCTTATCTTCCAGAATCTCGCGCTGTTTCCGCTGATGAATGTTTGGGAAAACATCTCATTCGGTCTCAAAGTGAGAGGGATCGACAAGGCCGAACGTCGACGCCGCGCGGAAGAGTTGCTCCGGATAGTCGACCTGCCGGATGCAGGCGAGAAGATGATTGCGCAATTGTCTGGCGGTCAGAAACAAAGGATTGCGATCGCGCGAGCCCTGGCTGTCGAGCCCAAGGTGATGTTGCTGGACGAGCCTCTATCGGCGCTTGACCTGAAGCTTCGTCAACACATGCGTAGCGAACTGCGCGCAATTCAGGAGCGCACGAAGGTCACATTCATCTACATCACTCACGACCAGAATGAAGCCTTGGCAATGTCGGATCGCGTTGGTGTGATGTCCAAGGGACGGCTGCAGCAGGTGGACACTCCCGAACGAATCTACAACGATCCAGTCAACGGATTTGTCGCGTCGTTTGTGGGCGAGAATTCCATTCTGGAGGGACGTATTGAGCAGCTCGACGCGAGCCAGCCATGCTTCATGACCGCGGACGGCCCGATTGCCTGCGTGGCAGGTCCGGATCTGGCCGACGCAGCTCGAACGAAAGTCTACATCCGCCCAGAGTGTATCAAGATAGGCGATGAGCAGACCAACACTCTGCCTGTCGTCGTCAACAGCGTGATATTCGAAGGCAATGTGGTCAGTGTCATCGGGCGAACGGAACGCGGCGCCCATCTGACATCCCAGTTCACGAACCGACCAGGCCTAATGCTGCCGGCGGTTGGCGAGCAGATCAAATTCACCTTCGCTGCCGATGCTGCGAAGGTTCTGAAGGTCGAGTGAGCCTCGCCAACAGGAGTTCGGAGCATGATTGATTTCGTCCGCCGTTACGGATGGGGGCTGTCCGCGATTCTGGTGACTTTGACGGCGTTCTGGCTGCTCGCCCTGGTGTGGGTGCCGTACTCCGTAATGATTGAGAAGTCCTTCCGTCTCTACCTGCCTGTGAGCGAAATCGGCGGAACTTCCGACAAATATACGTTATCGAACTACCTTTCATTGTTTGATATGAGCGCGAGCAGCGAGTTCCTGGGCCTAATGGTTCCCATCGCTGTTCAAGTGTTTCTTATCACGGTATTTTACAGCTGCGGCGTGACTATTATTTGTTTCGCCCTGGCGTACCCGGCAGCCTATTTTTTGGCAAAGAAGGCGTCGCCCGGGCATGTTCCCACCCTTTTCTTGCTGCTGGCCATCCCACTTTTCGTCAGCGAGATGCTCAGGACCTTTGCATGGTTCATTATCCTGGCTTACCAGGGGCCGTTGAACGCATTGCTTGATGCCGTGGGCATATCTAAAGTGCGTTGGCTCTCTGGCTACAATGGCATAATTATAGGGATGGTGTACACATATATACTTTTTATGTTTTTCCCTATCTACAATAGCTTGACGGCCCTGGATAACAATCAGATAGAGGCAGCGAAGGATCTAGGCGCGCGCAGTTGGCAAGTTCATCTCAATGTCATCATACCGCACGCCAAACCAGGGATAAGTTCCGGTGCAACAATGGTCTTCATGTTTGCCGTCGGCTCCGTTCTTGTACCAACCCTGCTTGGGTCACCGAATTCTCGGTGGTTTACGGAGATAATTATCCGATCGATGTTCGAAGGGCAGGACTGGAATTCTGCGGCTGCTTACGCATTCCTCCTTCTGCTTGTCTGTCTTTTGTTTGTGTCGTTGGTGATGAAACTCTTCCGCGTTAATCTCGCCGACATTACCCGGTAGGCTCTGGAATGAAGCGCTCCTACTCGCACTATTTGATGGTAGGGTATGTCGCCCTATTCATGGGTTTCTTGCTGCTTCCCCTGCTGATTGCCGGAGGGGCGGCGTTCAATGACACGCGATTTCCGTCTGTGTGGCCCTGGAAGGCATCGACCCTTCACTGGTTTACGCAAATGGCGGAGAATCACCAGCTCCTCATCGCCGTCTGGAATACACTCATGCTCGCGGTCGGAGTGACTTTGCTCTCCGTCCCGATCGGCACGGCCGCAGCGATTGTTCTGAATAACACGAAGGGGAAGTCCCGAGCGTTGCTGTATGCGCTCATGACCGCTCCGATCCTGACGCCAGCAGCGGTGGTAGGTATCTCGACACTGATCTTCTGGCGAGGTGTGAACGTGCCGGCTGGCATCTTCATGACCACGCTCGGAGTGTCTTCGATCATATCAGCCTTCGTCATGCTGCTAGTGTTGGCGCGCCTGCAAAGCTTCGATCGCGCACTCGAAGACGCTGCGCTCGATTTGGGGGCGACCAACTGGCAAGTCTTGACCATGGTTATGCTCCCACATCTTCGTCCTGCGATTGCCGTCGGCGCCATGATCGCATTCCTGCAGGCCTTGGAGGCATTTAACGTGCCACTGTTCGCCCGAGGCAATGCCGAGACCGTCACGATTTACATTGCGTCTCAGGTGCGAATTGGGGTGACGCCTCAGATAAACGCCCTAGCCGTTATCATGATCCTGATAGCCGTCGCGGGCGGCGTCACATACGAGATCGTTCGGCGTCGCGAACACGACACACGACTGAAATTGGAAGGTCTAGCGCAGGCCGCGGAGCAGGCGGAAGAGCGGCGCGAGCCAATCTATTAATGCCTCGCCCGCGGCGGTGGTCCGAAGCGCTGTGCTCCTGGGGTTCAGGCGCCATGAGCTAGGCGGGGCTTAACCGGCGGCCCAAATGTGTGACAGTCGCAACATGGGCAGGTGTGCGGGCCCGATCTACGCGTCAATGAAGCGGAAGTCCGGGCTTCTGTCCGAAGACTTTCAACGCACGATCCGCCATCCTTTATGCCGAGTGTTCGGCCCCGGCGTCGGCCAGTCGCTGGTAGAGCCCACCTGATATTCCATCCGCCTGCGCAACTCCTACAGCAGCGTTCGGCCCTAGGGTTACCCGAACGAATGTGGTTGGCACGAAGCAAATTCGACTAGCTTCTGCCTATGGGGCACAGCCGAGCGCCGTGGCCGATAACCAGATCATGAAATTGAAATTAAATTTTGATTTTTCCTTGCCTTATTCGTGCTTGCCGGTACGGTGGCATAATCGCTGTCCGTGTTGGAATGGAGGAGAGCCATGGCGAAAGAGATGCATCTGATCGGCTATTGCTGCGCTACGCCAACGTGGCACCACAACGGGTCATGGCGGCACTTCGAAAGTGATGCTTTGGATGCGCTAGACCCCCAGCGCTATGAAAACATAGCGCGCATCCTGGAGAGGGGAAAATTTGACGGCATGTTTTTCGTTGACGTCCAGATGATCGAGGAAGTTTTTGGCGGGAATTTCAACGCGAATTTGCGCCAGCCTGGGCAAACCTGGCTACTCGATCCAATGCAACTGTTAGCCACGATCGCACGTGTCACCTCGCGACTGGGCCTCGCTGCAACAATGTCGACGTCCTTGTACCCGTCGTTCCATATTGCAAAGGCGTTCGCGAGCCTGGACCATATCAGCGGTGGCAGGGCGGGATGGAATGTTGTGACCTCCGCCAACGACAATGAAGCCAAGAATTTTGGCTTCGAAAGGCTTCTGGAAAAGTCTCTTAGGTACGACCAAGGAGACGAGGTACTCGAAGCGACTCATGCTCTCTGGGACAGTTGGGAGGCTGATGCCTTCATCCTGGACCGAGAAAAGGCAATCTACGCCGATCCCTCAAAAGTTCATCACGTAAATTATCGCGGGAAGTACGTCAGCACGCGCGGGCCACTCACCACACCACGTTGCCCGCAGGGTTCGCCGGTGATTATGCAAGCCGGCGCATCGGACCGCGGTCGGGAATTTGCGGGTAGATGGGCAGAAGTCATTTTCGCCATACACTCCAGCAAGAAGCACATGAAGGCGTTTTACGACGACGTTAAGGGCAGAGTTGTTAACCATGGCCGGGATCCTTCCCATTGCGCCATCCTCCCCTCGGTTGACGTTGTCATCGGGGAAACCGAGGCGATTGCGCACGAAAAGGCAGATTATCTCAATTCTCTGGTCAGCCCGGAGCTTGGCGTCGCCGGGATCTCGAACTCTATCGGCGTCGATCTGTCTAATTATCCTCTCGACAAACCGCTGGAGGACATGGAGATCACACAGGGCCCGAGAGGAATGCTAGACGTGATCCTACAGGGATCAGAAGGCAAGACGCTGCGCGATGCTGGCCGAGCCTGGGGTGTCAGCCAAATGAACCCACAGCTTGTGGGAACACCAAAGACGGTTGCGGACCATATGCAGAATTTGTTCGAAAGCGAAGCCTGTGACGGTTTTATCGTATGTCCTTCACTTACCCCCTCGTCCTATGTGCAGTTCGTGGACGGCGTCGTCCCGGAACTTCAACGCCGAGGAATCTTCCGAACGGACTACAGGGGTCTCACATTCCGGGATCATTTGCGGAGTTGATGAGACGAGGCCCCTATCCGCTTCCTCGAACCGAGGATAAAGGCGTTTGCCTACGCCTTATCAGCTCAAACGCAGTTCAACGCTCAACCCCTGTCATCCCCTCGACCAATGACGGTTACCAGCCTGCCCGAACCAGCGGCCAGAAGGCGCGACCAGCACGTTCCAACACTTGCGGCTAGGGTGTGACCGCGCCCATGGATGTGCACCTTCGGCAACCAGGCCGTTGCGCCGCCTGAGATGTCTCACTGGCAATATTGAGAGCGGCGCTATCTCACCATCCGCGCTGGCTGCACGTGCTCCCCAACGGAGATGTGCTTGTTGCCGAAACCAATGCACCTGCGAAGCATGACGACGGGTTCAGCCTCAGAAAGCTCTTCATGAACCAGGCCATGAAGCGAGCCGGCGCTGCGACCATCAGCGCTAACCGCATCACGCTCCTGCGCGACACCAATGGCGACCGCGTCGCGGATGTGCGCAGAATTTTTGTGGAAGGCCTCAATTCGCCCTTCGGCATGACGCTTTCCAAAGGCAAGCTCTATGTCGCGGAGACCGACGCGCTCGTCGCTTTCCCCTACTCCAATGGCCAGACCCGAATAACCGCGCCGCCGGAAAAAATCATCGACTTGCCGGCCGGAGACATCAACCATCATTGGACTAAGGACGTGATCGCAAGTCCCGACGGACGCAAACTCTATGTCACCGTTGGCTCCAACAGCAACGCTGGAGAAAATGGCATCGCCGCGGAGAAGAACCGCGCCGCCGTCCTTGAGGTGGATCGGTCTAGCCGCAGCACCCGGGTTTTCGCGTCCGGGCTGCGCAACCCGAACGGGCTCTCCTGGAATCCTGAAACCGGCGAGCTTTGGGTCGCCGTAAACGAGCGTGACGAGATTGGCGATGATCTCGTGCCAGATTACATCACTTCTGTTCGCAGCGGTGCTTTCTATGGCTGGCCCTATAGCTATTATGGGCAGAACGTCGACGAACGCGTCAAGCCGCAGCGCCCTGATCTTGTGGCGGAGGCGGTCAAGCCCGACTATGCGCTCGGCTCCCATACCGCCTCTCTAGGACTGGCCTTCTCCAGCCGCACGTCGCTCGGCACGGCCTATGGCAACGGCGCTTTCGTTGGCCAGCATGGCTCACGGAATAGAAGGGTACACAGCGGCTATAAGGTGATCTACGTGCCGTTCCGCGACGGTAGACCGAGCGGGCCGCCGAAGGATGTGCTGACCGGCTTCCTCGGACATGATGGCAAGGCGATGGGCCGTCCGGTCGGCGTTGCTGTCGATCGGGCCGGCGCACTTCTCGTCGCCGACGATGTTGGTAACGTCATCTGGCGGGTCAGCCGAGCGAAGGGGCGTTAGCGCAGTGCCTTTCTGACCGCTTTTTCTGTAAGCGCGATCTCGAGCGCCTTCGAATACAATGACTGCTTTCGGGCATAGCAAATCTTACCTGTACCGCCGAGATGAGGCGCAAAGCAGTCGTGAGCCCGGATCCGGTCCGCCAGGATGCGAAAAATCTCGAAACCGTTAAGCCGTCTTGCTGATGAGCAGCTCAGAAAGTAGGTGTCTGCTTGGAAGTCCCGTCCAGACAGTAGCGCAACATCGGCGAACGGCATCCGCCCTTCCCTTTTTCGGACTCGATATCCATTTTTGACGGGTCGAGCCATCGCGCCGGAGCGTAACCGGCTTTCGGCAGACAGCGATGTCGCTCCCTAAAGCGTCTGAAAGGGGATCTTGGTGTTCAATGCCGCGCTGCTCGCGCGTTGGTCGAATGGACCCGCGAAAAGCTCGCCAGCAATTCAGGCGTGGATGCGTTGGCCATCGAGGAATTCGAACGTCGGATCACCCTCCCCGACTCCGAAGTCTGTAACAGTCTCCAAATCGCGCTCGAAGGCGCCGGCGCCTTTTTCATTGCTGAGAACGGCGGCGGTATCGGGGTTCGCCTGAAACTCAACCGCTCCGAAGTCAGGCGGATCAGCGTTCTCGAGAATGAGGGGGGCATCGTCGGGACGGATGCGGTTCCATAGATCCCGGGTTGGGTCCCGACGGTACCGCGCGAGGCGATGTAAACGAAATCAGCGAGCCCGCAGCTATTTCCAGGTCCAACAGTCTTCCGCGCAACGTGGGTGGTTTGGAGGAAACGCATGGCGCGACCCTTCACCGGGACCGCAGCGAGGGCAACGATGGCGTCCCGCCCCTTCGTGGCGACCCCGGACTCCCAAGACGAACACCGACGATCATCCACGCAGACCTTGATCAATTTCGGATAGGCGGTACCGCAAAGACATCCACGTCGACCGAACGCAGAACGCTTTCTGTCACGCTTCCCAGAAGTACCTTGATGACGCCCGAACGGCCATGCGTTCCGATCACCAGAAGATCGGGCGCCACCTCGTTAATTGCCTCCATGATCGCTTCGACCGGGCCGCCTTCCCTAATATTCAGCGACCAGTTGTCGACGCCAAAGTCGTTCGCTTCCAGAAACGCGACCAGTTCCCTCCCTACCTGCAAACGTTCGGTCGCCACGTAGCGCGCTAGCTCGTCCTTGCCTATTCCAGCATTTGACATTTTTCCCTTGGCGAAGGCATCGAACCCATGGACCAGCGAAAGACTGGCGTCGCCTATCAGCCCCGTTTCCTTCGCCGTGCTTATTGCGCGCGCGGATGGCTCGGACATATCCACGGCGGCCATTACTTTCTTGTAGGAATGCTTTACCTCCGCATTCACCATCAGCACCGGGAATGGTCCGGTACGGATCACACGTTCGATCGTCGTTCCCACAAAAACATCGCGGAGCAACTGCTTACGGTGCGCGCCCATGACAATGAGATCAACCGCGCGCGCCTCGGCCGCATTCAAAATTCCGCTGAACGGATTCCCGGTCACGACTGCGGAATCACATTGGAGTCCCTTCAACTCGGCGATCGAGGTCATTTGTTCTGCAAGATATCTTTGGGCCTCCCGGCTTTCGAGCCCGACTATAGCTGAGGGTTGGTCGTCGTCGACGACATGGACGAGCGTGAGTTCCGCAGCAACGTTCCGGGCCAGAAGGCCGGCCCGCCGCAAGGCCCGTTGTGAACGGGTGGAAAAATCTGTCGCCGCAAGGATTTTCATGGCAGCTCCGTGTTCCTCGTCCGTCCGATCACAACGGCCTTCCTTCGGGAGACTTGGGGCAATGATCTTAGTTGACGATGGTCTCGCTTGTCCGGCGAGTCATCCAAGGCGCCGGCTCCACAATGCTGCAAGGTGCCGCTTCAGAAATCCTTGGACGGCAGGTTTTGCGGCTGAGCCTGTCATTGTCCGCCTTGACTTCACGCATTGCTTCACCAACTATACCTCTATGAACACCGCAGCCAAAATCCGTCGTGATTTTCTTTTCCGGGTTTGCCCCATCGCGGGATCGTAACCCCCGGCCCGGCTGCCAATGCGCCCCGAGCCGAGGGGGCAAAACTAAATCGACATGTGAGGATCAGCAGGGCTCCAAGGCTTTGGCGCACCTGGGATCAATTTCCGAACTCGCCTGTCCGCCATTTTGATGGCGGCTGAGCCAGCAGAAATATGAGCATTAGAATGCAGAACAATTCGAAAATCCGGCGCAAGCCAAATATCCGCATTTCGCAATCGGATCATGCGCGCTTATCGGTGCTCGCGAACACTTTCGCCGCACGACATCCGGAGGCTTCCGATGAGCTGCTCGCCGAGCTCGAGCGCGCGCGCATCGTCGCCGATGGTTGGGTCTCCGCCGGTACTGTCCGGATGGGTTCAACTGTGACGTTCAAGCCCGACACCGGTGATCGGAAAACGGTAACGCTGGTTTTTCCTGGCGATGCCGACATCTCCGAAGGCAAGGTTTCAATTCTCACGCCCATTGGCACGGCCTTGATCGGCCTCTCGGCTGGACAGTCGATCATGTGGACCGCCCGAGACGGACGTCGGCACGAATTGTTGGTGCTTGGCGTGAACCAGCCTGCGCCGGAAGCCGATGGAGCCGAGCGGCTCGCATCTGCGTCTCCGACGATTGCGGCGAGCGTCTGACATGGGCGTCTCCGTCCGTCTCCTCAATCATGCGGGCAGCTTGATCGCGGGAGTCTGACCCCTGCGCCGGCTCATCTCGGTCCGGCACAGGGGTACTTCCTCACATCCGATCAATTGCTGTTGCCGGATCCCTTTGCGCGGGCCGGCTGGAGACGCACCATGCCCAATATCGACACCTGTCAGCTGACGACGAAGGACTACACCATTCTGGAAGTGATGCGGGAGCGTCACCCTGCTCGCACCGAAACGTTATTGAATATCCTCGAGCGGAAGATTTCTGGCGCACTCGTGATGTTTCGGGACGACATCCCGCCAAGCGTCGTGACGCTCAGCAGCCGCGTGTCGTACCGGGTAAACGACGGTCCTGCGGAAACGCGTATCGTCGCTCATGGCGAGATGCATGGTCTGGTTGGCATGCTTTTGCCCATCACCAATCCGCGCGGCTTGGCGTTGCTTGGTTTGGCCGAAGGTCAGTCTATGTCCATTCCGACCGATGCTGGCGGCCTTGAAACGCTCACCGTGCACCAAGTGGTCTATCAGCCCGAAGCCGCAAGGCGCGAGAGACTGAAGCTGGCGGGAGTTGCCGCATCGGACTCGCGGCGACTAGGCGGGCCGGCCCTGCGGGTCGTCCATCGTTCCGATGAACCGCACGACGAAGCTCAGAACAAGGTTGCGGCGGCCTTCGACGTCGGGTTCGACGACCCGGGTCCGTCGGCCGCCTGAGGGCTCAACTATGCCGAAGGCTGTGAAGGCGGGTAGACAAGCGTTCCGTCGGCTCTTGCTCTCACGCCGTCGGTGAGTTTCGCCGGCACGGCCTTGTCATGGCCCATCAGATGAAAAACGGTTTCGCCGCGGCTGACCAGGTAGTCCGCGACGATCCTTCGGTGACAGCGCCACCACAGCGCTTCCGAGCACATGACGGCACACCGCCGCTGCCTGCCCAGGGACACAAGCCGGTCCAAGCCGCCATGAAACTCCGCCGACAACGCGTAGTCGGCGTAGTTGTGGAAACTCTGGTTGATCCAGAATGCATTTAGCGTTGGTGGAATGTCGTGCGCCTTGCCGCGCAGACCGCCGAGTTCAGGAATGGGTTCATATCCGACCCCGAACGCTGCCAGGCTCTGCGGAAGCACCTCGCTGTTAAACTGTGGGTTCGTCCGCGATCGTCGGACGGTCCTGATGTCGACCACCAGAGTGATGTCTCCCAGCCGCAGGAGGTCGGCGAATTCGGCAATCGACCGGTTCGAATGACCGATGGTGTGGAACGGGTAAGCCATGCTCGATCAATCCGTGGCGTTCCATCCTTCTAGGTCTTTTGGAGAGAGGATCATCTCGCAACTTTCTTCAAGCCGCGTAGCGCCTCCCGTACATGGTTCGACCCTTGAATGTTGCCGGATCGACGCAGAGCCAGCTAGGTGGATCCCGGCGCGTTCCGGAACTTGAGCTGCCCGCCTCGAGCTCAATGTCCATCATCACAGCATCCCACTTCAGTGCAATAATCTTGCATTAATACAGCATTTAATTCCGTTTGCCTTCCAGTTTGAGCAGCGCAACCGTAAGGAAGCGGGCCCTGCGGGTCATCGATTGTAACCCGCGCCGCCTGCTGGCGCTGAAGAGCAGGAAGCACAACATGTCCAATCCAGCCACGACCTTGGATGATCAAAAGCCCCGGTTTCTTGTCCGGTGGCTCTTCTCCACCAATCACAAGGATATCGGGACGCTTTACCTGCTGTTCTCTATCATGGCGGGGGTCTTCGGAACCGTTCTTTCGGTGTTGATCCGCATGGAGTTGCAGGAACCAGGCTTGCAGATATTTGGCGATCCGGGCGCCTACAACGTTATCGTCAGCGCCCACGGGCTGGTCATGATCTTTTTCGTTCTCATGCCGGCGCTGATCGGTGGCTTCGGCAATTGGATGGTGCCGATCATGATCGGCGCACCTGACATGGCATTTCCGCGCCTGAACAACATCTCGTTCTGGCTGCTGGTGATGGCGTTTGTCCTCTTCATCGCCTCGATGTTCGTTCCGGGAGCGCCAGGCGCGCTCGGTCATGGCGGCGGCTGGACGCTCTATCCGCCCTATTCGACAGACGGCCAGCCGGGGCCTGCTGTCGACCTCGTCATCCTGTCGATCCACCTTTCGGGTGCCTCGTCGATCCTCGGTGCAATCAACTTCATCACCACCATCTTCAACATGCGCGCACCCGGCATGACGATGCACAAGATGCCTCTGTTCGGTTGGTCGATGCTGGTCACCGCGTTCATGCTTCTCTTGTCGCTGCCGGTGCTCGCCGGTGCAATCACGATGCTTTTGACCGACCGCAATTTCGGAACCACATTCTTCGCGCCTTCCGGCGGTGGTGATCCGATCCTCTATCAGCATCTGTTCTGGTTCTTCGGCCATCCCGAAGTCTACATCATGATTCTGCCTGGCTTCGGCATCATTAGCCACGTCATCTCGACATTCGCCAAGAAGCCGATCTTCGGCTATCTCGGCATGGCGTATGCAATGGTGGCAATCGGCGCCATCGGCTTTGTCGTCTGGGCACACCATATGTATACGACCGGCCTGTCCGTAGACGCGCAGCGCTACTTCGCCTTCGCTTCGATGGTGATTGCCGTTCCAACCGGCGTAAAGGTGTTTTCGTGGTTGGCGACTACGTGGGGAGGATCGATAGAGTTCAAGACACCGATGCTCTGGGCTCTCGGTTTCGTCTTGCTCTTCACCATTGGCGGCGTCACCGGGATCATGGTCGCCAGCCCAGGTATCGACCGCTTGTATCACGACACTTATTTCGTGATCGCTCACTTCCACTATGTGCTGTCCTTGGGCGCGGTCTTCGCCATCTTCGCCGGCTTCTACTACTGGTTCCCGAAGATGACTGGCTACATGTACAGCGAAACGCTCGGCAAGCTGCATTTCTGGCTCACGTTCGCAGGCGTCAATCTCGTCTTCTTCCCGCAGCATTTTCTTGGGATGGCCGGCATGCCCCGGCGCTACGCCGACTACCCGGACGCGTTCGCCGGGTGGAATTTCGTCTCTTCGATCGGCTCCTATATTTCCACGGGAGGACTGGTCGTCTTCTTCATAGTGGTTGCAGAGGCCTTCAGCCGCAAACGTCAGGCCGGCGACAATCCCTGGGGCGAAGGGGCGACCACGCTCGAATGGTTGCTGCCCTCGCCACCGCCCTTCCATCAGTGGGAGAGGCTGCCGCGCATTCTCTAGCAACCGATTTAGGCGGTTAGAGATCTTGTCGGAGAACGTCATGAACGAAACCACAGATCCAAACAGCCAGACTCTGATCGTGGTGATTATCGCGTTCTATTGGGCATTGCTGGGCAGTTGGAGCCAACTGCTGCCGCGCTCACGCGAAGATACGACCAAGCGGGACGATATGCCGACAGAGCAACGAACCGGCAGTCGCGAAAACACTTCTTCTGCGGACACGCCCTTGGATGTGATCCGAGAGATCGACCCGAATTTCGACCTCGCCGCATTTCTGGCCGGCGCCAAGACAGCTTATGAAATTGTCCTGCTGGCCTATGCTGACGGTGACCTCCAAACGTTGAAGCGCCTGGTCGGGCCGGAAGTGCTTGATACTTTCGAACAAGCGATTGTCGAACGCCGGGATCGAGAAGAGATGCTACAGCTCACCTTCATCGGCACGAGCGAAGCAAAGGTCGTCGACGCCCTCGAGCAGGAGGGTACCGCTGAGATTGCCGTTCGCTTCGTTTCCGACTTGGTCAGCGTTACACGCGCTGCCAACGATGCGATCGTCGCCGGCCATCCCCGGCAGATCGTTGAGGTGGTCGACACGTGGACGTTCGCCTGTGAAATCCCCTCAACGAAGCGCAACTGGATGTTGATCGCCACGGAAGGCGAGTAACGAGTATATGCTCTTCCGGCAAGCCTGTCGGACAGCTTTGTCACAAATCGGTCGACCAGCAGCGCTGGAGGCGGCCCGGCCTTTGCGGCCTATGACAATGCGCATCGGCTATTTGTGTATCATGCTCAATTCGACATGACCCGGTTCAGTCGATCGTTTTCAAGCAGCGAGCGGGTAGCACCGCCGAAGATCCACTCCCTGAATCTGCTGTGTCCGTAGGCGCCGGATACGATCAAATCCGCATGCATCGCTTCGGCTACATCAGCGATCGATCCACCATCGGATTTTT
Source organism: Mesorhizobium sp. M4B.F.Ca.ET.017.02.2.1 (assembly GCF_003998955.1). NCBI lineage: Bacteria > Pseudomonadati > Pseudomonadota > Alphaproteobacteria > Hyphomicrobiales > Phyllobacteriaceae > Mesorhizobium > Mesorhizobium sp. M4B.F.Ca.ET.017.02.2.1. The sequence goes on from NZ_RZOF01000001.1 coordinate 103,893, forward strand.
CCGGAAACACGTCCGCCTTCGCCTTTACGCCGTGGCTCGAAAGGAAGGCGACGACATCGTTCAGGCTGTTCCAGGTTTCATCGGTCGCGTCATCGTCGATCGTGATTGCGCGAACCTCCTGAGCTATTTGCAGAAACGGCATGGCATCAGTAACCGCACGCCTGGCTTCACGCGTGTCCTTCCACCCGACAAGAACCTTGTTGATCCGGAAATTTTCCTGGTTGGTCGAGGCGACCAATACAGGCCGTCCCGACTGAAGGATCAGATTGCCGAGATCGGTGGAACGATAAACGTTGCCAGAAGAGGCGCCCTCGGGCGACGCTGTGAGGATAAGATCGGCCAGGCGCGCGGAGTCGATCAGCAAGCGGGTCGGATTGCCCACAGCCCCGCGCCATTCCGTATCAACCGAAGCGCCGGCAAGCTCTTCGAACTCAATGCGGAGGTCCTCAATTCGCCGCTCGATGTTCTTGCGCTGGCGCATCATGCTCTCTCCTTCGAATACCACCCCTCCTTCCATCACAGCGGGCGGAGGAACGTCGGCAGCCGAAAGACCGATCAGGCGCGCGTCGAAGCGCTGGGCCAGATCGACAGCTAGCTTGATCACGGGTGCGACCATACCGTCGATGTCGAGATTGAGAACGATTGACTTGTAGCTCATTGGGCTTTCTTCCATGGGTTGGAGATGATGCCGGGCCGCAAAGGGGGCGCCGACAACATCCTGCCGCGAGGCGCGGCTTCGCAATGCGGCAACCGTCAGGTCTGCCCGCAACGTTTCAGAAAAGTCGATGACGAACGACCATATGGTCCGCCGGCCCACGTGATCGTGAGGTCCTCGTTTACTCGAAGATGATTCGAGAGGTTCCGCTTTTCGCGATCGACAGTCTCCGAGCCTCCTGGATCCGCTCGGCCTGTTGTTTGGTGTAGGGGCCCATCGGCCGGGTCTTTTCATCGCCGCGTCGAACGCGGCAATACCAGTGGCCGCTGTGCGAGAAGATTTCGACCGACGTCGGTGCATCGTTAGCTGCCTGCTTGGCAACCTCGTCGATGAATTTCACGACCTTTGAATAACGCTGACCGGGCGCAACAGTGCGCAAACCATTGGTGATGCCAAGTTCCTGCTGCACTGTGGACATAGTCGAACTCCTTTCAGTCACAACCACATTCCGCTTTCGCCATTCTGACTGCGCCCCTTCGGATCGAAGTGTCAGTGCGTGCTTGCTAGGCCGTCTGGCGCTCTATCTCGACCTCGGCCTCCAAGCTCTCGATGTCGCGGAAGATCGAAACGACAGCCAGCGTTCGCCCTTCGCGCTTGAAGCGCAGCAGGCAGTCCTTGGCACTTATGTCGCCATCGATCGCGATCTCGTCCCATTTTTCGGCATGACCGACATAATTGATGGGAACGTCGTAATGCTGGCTCCAGAAGAACGGCACTGCTTCGAATTTCTCGCGATGGCCGAGCATGTTGAGCGCCGCGGTTCGACCGTGCCGCTCGGCAACCACCCAATGCTCGACCCTAATGCTCTCGCCGCTGTGGGGATCTGGCCATCGTGCAATGTCGCCGACTGCAAAGATCCCGGGGGCACTTGTCTCCAGAAAGGCGTCCACCACGACACCGCGATCGACATTAAGCCCAGCTTTTTCGGCGAGCCCGATCCGTGGCTTCACGCCGATGCCGGCGACAACAAGGTCCGCCGTCAGCGTCTTGCCGCTGCCGAGTTTCACCGTGCCGCCATCGATGCCGCTTGGCGTGTCCTCGAGATGGAACACGACGCCATGCTCCTCATGGAGGGTACGGATGAAGTCGCCCAGTTGCGGGCCGAGGACCCGCTCCATGGGCCGTTTATCGGGCGCCACGACATGAACGTCGATATCGCGTGAGCGCAGGGCCGCGGCGACCTCCAGGCCAATGAAACTGGCGCCAAGCACGACAGCGCGTCGCGCGGTCGCGGCTTGTTCGATGATCGCCTTGCAATCCGCAAGCGAGCGCAGCGTGTGGACGTTCGGCTGGTCGGCGCCGGGAATGGTGAGGCGCACCGGTTCGGCTCCGGTCGCAAGCAGCAGCCTGTCGTACGGGATCCGGTCGCCGTCCGCGAGCACGACCTCGCCGGAACCTGCGTCGATGCTGGCAACATCCGTATTGAGACGCAGGTCGATACCGTTCTTCGAGTAGAAGTTTTCGCCGCGCAGTGGAACCCAGTCTTCCGGTGCCTTCCCGGCGAGGTAGTCCTTGGAAAGATTGGGCCGATCGACCGGCGGCGCTGCGTCGTTGCTGAGCATGACGATGCTGCCTTGATACTGTTCGCGCCGCAGCGTTTCGGCTGCCGCGAAACCGGCCGCGCCGCCGCCGACAATGACGATCTTCGCCGGGTCGCGGGCTCCATCGCGCGGCTTCGCTGCCGTCCGTTTGCGCTTCTCGCCCACGAATATCCTGTTATCGCGCAGTTCAACCGACCAGCAGGAGAGTGGACTGAGGGCTGGCGCGCGCAGAGCCTCGCCAGTGCGCAGATCGAAGCACGCATGATGCCAGGGACAGCGGACGGTATCCCCCACCACGAGACCGTCGACGAGCGGTCCGCCGTAATGTGTGCAGGACGCCGCGACGGCGAAGACTTCGGCCCCGCGCCGCACCAGCAGCACCTGTTCGTCGCCGTAGTAGCCGACAAGCTTGCCGCCATCGGGAAGATCGGAGAACGCTATACCTTGAGCCAGATCCGGCCCGCTTGGTTTGGTATGGCCTTCAGCCATTTTCTTCCTCCTTGGCGATACAGAATCGGCCCTGGGGAACGGTAATTGGTTCGCCGGCCTCTGAACGCCGTCAGCCAACGCGCCTTCAGATTCTCGATCCCGCTTTCGCCAACTTGCGACTAGAGCGGAACCGGCTCCCACCCCTCAACTTCCCGCCAATTCGGGCACCATGCAAACGAATTTAATCGGCAATTGTGTGCAATTTTTATGATAGCTGCCTGCACCGCCGCCCAAGTGACTACAGGATCGCTTGCCTCGTCTTTGCCCAGTCGGCAAGAAAGGACTCGAGACCCCTGTCCGTGAGCGGGTGTTTGGCGAGGTTTCTCAGCACCGCGGGTGGCACAGTGGCGATATCGGCGCCTGCGATCGCCGCCTGTTTGACATGGAGAGGCGTGCGAATTGAAGACGCGAGGATTTCCGTGGTGAAGGATTTGTCGTTGTCGTAGATCGTGCGGATCTCTCGGATCACCTCCATGCCATCCAGGCCTAGATCATCCAGTCTGCCAACGAACGGCGAAATAAAGGTGGCGCCCGCCTTGGCGGCAAGTAGGGCCTGATTGGCAGAAAAGCAGAGCGTGACATTGACCTTCAGTCCGAGCTGATTGAGCGCCCGGCAAGCTCTGAATCCATCCCAGGTCGATGGCACCTTGACGGCCACATTTGGGGCAATGCCGGCCAAACGCTCTCCCTCGGCGATCATGCCATCGAAGTCAGTCGCGGTGACTTCCGCTGAAACCGGGCCCTCGATCGTCTGGCAAATCTCCTTGATCACATCCCTGATCGGTCGGCCGGTCTTTGCGATAAGCGACGGGTTTGTAGTCACCCCGTCGAGAACGCCAGCGGCAGCAAGCTCGCGGATCTCAGATATATCGGCGGTATCGACAAAGAATTTCATTGTCATTCTCCTTAAGGCGAACGCGCCTCCCGCCGATTGGATGGGTTTTCACCGGTTTGGTTCCCGATGGATTTGTTCCCGGTGTCGTGATCGCAAGTGCCTGTGAACAGAAGCGACCTGACGTCTCTATCGGTGTTTCAGCAGAATCTCTCTGAGGACGACGGCATCGTTATGGGCCTCGTCATGGGCCGAGTAGACGAGTGTGACGGGGCCCGCCCGTATCTGGTCGCGCAGCCGGTCGAGTTCATCGCGATGCTTGAGGATTTCCGCCGCATATCGCCGGCGGAATTCCTCCCAGCGGGCTGGATCGTGTCCGAACCATTTCCGAAGCTCGGTGCTTGGCGCGAGTTCTTTCATCCAATAGTCGAGGGCAGCGTCGGCTTTCCTGACCCCGCGCGGCCAAAGCCGGTCAATCAACACCCGCGTGCCATCGTCGGCAGCAGGGCTTTCATATGCCCGTTTCAACTTAACTCTTTGGTGGAAGTTTTTTCCGCTCATCGCCTTGGTGTCCCGTCCGTCTCAGTGTCGTTTACGGCATCGAGAAGCCCGGAGAATTCTTTTCTGAGGATTACCTTGTCGGCTTGATCAGATACGAACACGAAGATGTCGCCGCGGTATCGCTCGATCCAGTGGCGGCCGGTGCCATGGCTGCGCAGGTAGTCACCGATCTGATGAACCGTGGAATACCCCAGACCCTGGTGCAGGACGAACTTCATAAGGTTGAGCTTTGCGACCGGGACAGGTCGCCCCTTGACTCAGGGAGCGACCTTCCGGGCGTTGAACTGTTTCAGATAGGCGATCACGTCGGCGATCTCCTGGTCCTTGTTGAGACCGGCGAATGTCATCTTTGTGCCGGGCACCAGCTTGCGAGGCGCACGCAGATAGGTCGTCAGCGTCGATTCATCCCAAGTCAGGCCCGAGTTCTTATTCGCTGGGGAATAGCTGTAATCCGGATACGCACCAGCCGCTCGGCCGACGACCCCATTCAGGACCGGACCCACTCCGTTCTTTGCGTCGGGACCGACCTGGTGGCAGGCCATGCACCTCTTGAAGACGACGGCGCCGGCTTCGGCATTGCCGGAAGATGCGTCCTGTGCATGGGCCGAACCGACTGCAGTGAGAATCGCGGTCGTCAATCCAAGGAACGTCGATTTCATCTTTGCTGCTTTCAATGAGCGGCGGCTTGGGTTTCGCCAAGCCGCCCTGGCAACATCGTTATTCGAAACACGCAGCCTGCCGGATCCGAGCGTGGATCCGGACCCGGCAGGCTTGCCTCAGGAGGGAACCAATGGGCCAGGGTTCTTCAGATATTGGTTCTTGATCGCGTCCACTGCCCAGTAGGCAAGAGCGCCTACCGGTCCAGTCGGGTTCTTCCCGGCGTTTTGGGGAAACACGCAAGCGCCGGTGACGAACACGTTCGGAACATCCCAGACCTGAAGATATTTGTTCAGAACGCTGGTGCTTGGGTCGGCTCCGAACACTGCCCCGCCTGTGTTGTGCGTGCTCTGATAAGGGACGATCGAATATGGGATGGGCGGCACGCTTCGATCGACCCTGGTCGCACCCATCTCCTTTGCGATTGTCACGCAGATGTCGGCCTGAGCGTTCATCTGCTTTATCTCGTTGTCCTGGAAGTCGAATGTCATTCTCATCAGCGGACGTCCAAAAACGTCAGTGTAGGTCGGATCAAGGCTGAGATAGTTCTGCCGGTAGGCCATCACCGCGCCTTGATTGCCAACACTGGCAGCGTGGTCATAATTGTCGACCACTGCCTTCTTCCACTCGGAGCCCCAACGCGGCGTGCCGCGCGGAGTTGGATGCGACTGGATGGGCCGGGCGCCCGAGTTGCTGCAGCTGATGCCGCCGCCGCCGATGTAGCCGGCCTTGACGAAATCGTAGTTGTCGCCGTTGAAATCATCCATGCAGGTACCGAGCGCGCCTGCGCCCATGAAGCGATTGAGGATGGTTTTCTTGTCGAAGAAGGCGGTAGCTCCGCCACCGCACTGGTAGGCATAGTTGCGGCCGACCACGCCCTTGCCCGTTGCCGGATCATAGGGCACGCCAATGCCGGACTGCAGCAACAGATTGACATTGCCTAGCGCGTAAGCCGACAGGATGATCAGGTCGGCGGGCTGTTCGAATTCACGCCCGCGTGCGTCGAGATAAGTGACGCTGACCGCCTTCTTGCGGGTCGAGTCGAGATTGACCTTCAGTACGATCGAGTTGGTGCGCAGCTCGAAATTCGGGTTCTTCAGCGCCAAGGGAATGACGGTGAAATGCGGGCTCGCTTTGGCATTCGCCTCGCAGCCGAAGCGCTCGCAGAATCCACAGTAGTGACACTGGCCGAAGGCCACGCCGTCGGGATTGACGTAATCCCGCGACGCGTTCGACGATGGGTTGGGGAAAGGGTGGTAGCCGAGATTGCGGGCCGCCTTTTCGAACATCACCATGCTCTGCGCGGCAATCATCGGCGGATTGGGGTACTCGTCCTTTCGCGCTCCCTCGAAGATATTGCCGCCATCGATCTTCCGACCGTTGATATTGCCGGCCTTGCCGGAGGTGCCGCAGGTTTTTTCGAATTTGTCGTAATAGGGCTCGAGATCCTCATAGGTGATCGGCCAGTCCTGCAGGTTCATGTCCGAAGGAATGATCTTCGCGCCGTACTTGTCGACCGTCCGGGTGCGCGCCTGATGATCCCATTCAAGCCAGCGCCAGGTGACGCCGTTCCAATGCACGCCGGCGCCGCCGACGCCCTGGCCGGGCAGGAACGAGCCGAGTTGACGCATCGGCAGCGCCGTTTGCGATTCGCTGTTGCGGAAGGTGATGGTTTCCCGCCGCACGTTTTGCATGAGGTCGTGTCGGGCGGCGTAACGCAGCTCGTCATGGATCTGCGGGTCGATAAAGTTCGGATTGGTGTCGCGCGGACCTCCCCGCTCAAGGGCGACGATTTTCAGCTTGGTCGATGCAAGCTCCTTGGCGATGATGCCCCCCGTCCACCCAAGGCCGACAATCAGGACATCAACCGCGTTGAGTTTGGTGGCCATGTTATAGTCTCCTTCTTCTTCCGCCGATTAAGTGAGATCCTGGATGCCCTTCGGATCAGCTGTATAGGGCTTGTTCCGAAACGGTTCGATCTTGTCCATGTACATGGCATCAGCACCAGGGAAGCCGATCATCTTCCAGGCCGCTCCGTCCTTGTTTCCGCCGTACATCGGGTCAGCGAAGTAGCCCTCGATCGTGACCTGGAGCAGAAGGCCGAAGAAGGTCGCGGTCGGCACTGTCGCAAGTTCGACCTTCTTGCCATCGAGGTCGGTCATCACCGAGGCACGATCTTTTGGCGAAAGGCTGTCGAAGGTGGTCTTGTTGCTTTTCTGTACGTAGGCTCTGACATCGGCGATGCCGGCTCGGATCACTTCCGATGGCGTCATCGGCAATTGATAGCCCTGCTCGGGCGTACCCTCGCCAAACGGCCCTTCCAGATACAGACGGTCGCCCTTGCCGTATCCACCCGCCATCTGCCGATCGATATAGATCGCGACGCCGAGTTCCTTGGCGCCAGGGCCTGTTGAATCGCTTGGAATGAGCGTATCGACCGCCGCCTCGATGAAGGCGGATTCGTCGACATTGAAGAATTCATAGGCCGGGTCCCCGGCGCGGGCTTTCGCGGCGCCGGCTTCGTGATGTTGCGGTTTGCCGGTTGCCGCGGCCACCATTTCGTCCGCCGATGCGGATCCGCCAAGCGGCAGTGTACCCGCTGCCGCCCCTGCCGCGCCGAACAGCTTCAGGAAGTCGCGACGCCCTACACCGCCATGGCTCTTTTCTCTCGTCGACATGGATCTCTCCCGTGACGCTGCAGGCAAATGATGTGTGAGGATGGAGGAGAGCTTGCGCCCCACTCCAACCGGCGCTGCGCAGCATCCAGCGCTAAGCTTGGTGGATTTCCACAAAGCCTATTGCCGATGCGATCTATCTAGCAAACGAAATTGATTGACATTTAAACGCAACTTTTATGCTATCCCCTTATGGACATTGAGCTTGCCCGCACTTTTATTGAGATCGTTTCAACCGGGAGTTTCATTCGGGCGTCGGAGCGCTTGAATGTCGCCCAGACGACCGTAAGCGCGCGAATCCGCAACCTCGAGCAGCAATTGGGCCGCCCGCTTTTTGTTCGCCACAAAGGCGGGGCTTCGCTCACCCCGGCCGGTGAGCAATTTCTTCGCCACGCCCCGATGTTCGTCCAACTATGGCAACGCACCCTGCACCAGGTTGCCGTACCGCCGGGCCGCCGGGGTGTTCTGACGGTCGGCAGCGAAGTTAGCCTTGCGCAACCTCTTCTGCTCGATTGGGTCCGATGGATGCGCCGCTCGCTTCAGGATATTGCACTTAGGGTACACGTCGACGTGCCGCAGGATTTGATCAATCAGGTCGCGTCGGGGCTGGTCGACTTGGCTATCATGTACGCGCCCCCGCACCGACCGGGTTTGAAGATCGATCTGCTTCTGGAGGAAAAACTCGTCCTTGTGACTACCAATTCCGATGCGCGTCTCCTGGACGAATCCGATTATGTTTATATGGATTGGGGCCCGGATTTTGGACTTCACCACGGGATGAATTTCCCAAGTGCTGCGCCGGATCTTTCTTTCGATCTCGGTCCGCTCGCACTGAGCTATGTTCTTGCGACCGGCGGATCCGGATATTTCAGAATGAGTTCAGTGCAGCCTCATATAGAGGCCGGCCGACTGCATCTTGTGCCTGAAATGCCGCAGTTCTCCTATCCGGTTTACGCGGTGCAATCCGCAAGTGCGGACGAGAGCGTAGTAGGTCCTGCCCTGGCAGGATTGCATTCCGTCGCGAGCGCAGAGACCAGTTAGCAGCAACACTTGTTGGATGTCTAAGAGTCCGCATGGATTGACGGGAACAGAAGGTCGACCGTTGTTCCAATCCCTCGTTCACTCCTTATCCGGATCCGACCATTAACCATCTGCGCCAATGCCTGCACTTGCAACATCCCTATCCCGGTGCCCTTCTCACCCTTCGTCGTGAAGAAAGGATCGAACACCCTTCGCAAGACTCCCGGAGCCATGCCGCAACCATGGTCGGCGACGCTAACGCATGCGTAGATTCCGGGCCCGGGCGGATCAGGTGTCGGGGCCGTCTGCACCAATCGCTCGGTGGTGACGCGGATCTCCCCGCCACTTGGCATTGCATCTCGTGCGTTCATGACGAGATTAAGCACCGCAGTGTCGAACAGCGCCGGGTCGATCAAGCAATCCGGAATATCGGAACCAAGCTCCAGCATGACGCGGACATCGGGACCGGCGCCATACTGCAGGAAAGGCTCGAAAGACCTGAGGAACTCATTCAAATTGCCAGCGTGGATATCGAGTTCCTGATGTTTTGCGAAGGCAAGGAGCTGTGACGTCAGGTCGATCCCTCGATCGATTCCTTCCCGTGCAGCCGCAATGCAGGCCCGCACGCTTTCGGGCTCGTCGGCTCTTCTCGCGGCAGACCTCAAGCCCGATTCGATTACTGCAAGGAGGTTTCTGAAATCGTGGGCAATACCACCAGTCATCTCGCCTAAGGCGGCAAGCCGATGTGTGGCACGCTCACGTTGTTGGGCAGCGGTCGCGGCACCGAGAGGCCTATCCGATACCTGGCAGCCCTCGTCGCGCTTCGCTCGAGGCTTATTGTCGTATGGAAACGTGCTGCCGGTCATGATGGTCGCCCCTATCGATCACTGACGACAAACAGGAAGCCCGGGCTCCCATTCGCATCGTTGTCCTTGGGTTCTCCTTGTTGCTGGCCGTCAGCTTCCTGAACGCATATCTAGGCACGTCGGACGATCGTTTTCGCCATGATGTCTTCGACGGTCGGAAACGCCTTGAGGGCCTCCTCCGGGACGTCGCCATTCGTGCCAGCCAGCTCTGTCCAGCCATGCGTTTCGGGTTCGCCGACGATGATACGGCCGACCATTCCGGCATGCTCATGCGGGATGCAAAAATAGTCATAGACCCCCTGTTCGGTGAAGGTGACCGAAAAGCTCTCATTAGGCAGGAGATAGTCGGAATCCCAGGATTTTGCGCTCTTGGGCATGCGCAGTGATCGCTCGAAGTTTGCGGGATTGTAGGCCGTCGTCGTGTGGGAATTGCCGGGATTGAGATTGACCCAGCGGATCGTCTGTCCTGGTTTGATCAGAATGCCTATCGGGTCGAACCAAACGTGTGAACCGTCGTCGCGGCCTTGCATCTTGATTTCGACCATCTCGCCGCCCCACACGGCCAGAGGCGTGAGGGAAAGGGCGGCGGCGAGCCCGCCACCCGCGCCCAGTATCTCACGACGCGTCAGAGTCATTTCGCGACCCGTGCCTCGTCGGCCGCCGAAACATGCCACAGCACGACGTGGACATGCGGCTCTTCGACGCCCGGATGGCCGGCGTTGTAGTAGACGTCGACATGGTCGACATTGCCTCCAGGTGAAGCCAGGTCGTCAAAACGTTTGTCCGGATTGAGATCCTTGATCGGCAGCATGTAGATGGTGCTGGCAAGCTTGCCGTCGTGGTCATAGGCAAGGAACGGGCCGGCAGGCAATGTCGTCGGATCGACGAAAAGTTGGCCCATGCCCGGCAGGAAGTCGGGCAGCTTCACAAGCTTGCTGACTTGTTCGTAAGGCGCCGCTGGCGGGGCTTTGGTGACCTCATCCGCAGCCATGGCGCAAAGCGAACTGCCCGTTGTCAGGGCAACTGCGAGGATGAGTTTTTTCATCACGGTATCTCCTTGTTGAACTAAAAAAAGCGATGGCCGATGATCTGGAAGAAGGTTCAAAAGACCGATTTTCATTGGCGACACGGCCCGCTCGCGTCCGACCAGCCAAGCAGGAGACTGTTCTGGTCGTCAAACGAAATTAACTGGCATTTCAGTGCATTATTTCTGCTCGTCAGGCGCGCACTGTTTGCTTGATTTCGAAAAATCTTTCACTACCTCTGAATTGCTATGAACATCTTCAGCCTCAATTGTCGGCGAGAGCCGAAACGCCTCAAAAAGGGCTATTAGCCCGGACGCGAGAAGGCCTGGCTTCGCGTCCGGGACGGCCAGGATCTCAACTTCATTCGACAGTGATTTCTGCTCTGCTTAAGCAGTGCAGCTGAACGCTCATTTGCGGTCGCGTTTGGATCGCCGCGGAGGTTCGACCCTGATGATCTCCCCCATCTTGTTGGAAGAAGACATCTCGCTGGACCTTGTGACAAAGGGAAAGCAATCAGCCTTGTCAAAAATCGCGATCAGGATTGCGCGGAGAAGTGGGCTCGACGAGCAAGTGGTTCTCCGCGGTCTTTTCGACCGCGAGCGCCTCGACTCGACTGGCATCGGTCGTGGCATGGCGATCCCGCACGCTCTATTGGAGAACATCTCCTCGCCTGCCGCGTCTTTGACACGCTTGGCTCAGGCTGTGGATTTCGACGGTCCCGACGACGATCCAGTCGATCTCATTTACACTATACTTTGGCCACGCTCAGCCTCTTCCGCCTTTCTCCCTGCCCTTTCCCAAATTTGCCGGCTGCTTCGGGCATCCCAGGTTCGAGAGCGACTCCGCCTTGCTGAATCCGCCGATGGGGCGTTGGCGGTTCTCGAAACTCAGCTGCTTCCGAGAATTTCCACCAATCTGCACACTTCCCTGGAGGGCATGGAGTTGTGTCGTCTAGGTGATGCAGCGCTGCCTCGCGGGGCGCGCGTGGCAGTTGACGACCTCCTTTCAGAGCACCCTAACCGCTACACATCGCGGTGACGCCCGAAACTTCCTCGTAGGGACGCCGTACCCCGGCTGCATCGGCGACAAGCGAGCCAGCGGGCCATTAAGTACGCTAGAACCGGACGTGAAATGGCTGGGCGACAACAATGGCATCGAGACACGCCATCACGCGCAACACCGTAGAAAATATCGAACGGTTTCCGAATGGGAGAAAAGGCGGTAGCGCCCTACCGACTCAACCCCGAACAAGTTTGAAGCCGCTAATCCTTCCCGCTCATCAGATCAGAAAGTAGCCTCCTGCTTGGAATTGCCGGCCAGGCAGAAGCACGAGGCGCCGTCTGTCGCGAACGCCCAGCCTCGAGCATCCGACCTGAGATGGCTTCTTGCTGATGACGCAAGTGATTGCTCAGCAGCTTGTTGCGGGTAATGTAGCCCGCATTAACGCCCGGGATCGAGTGGTTCATCAGAAGGTGAACGTCCAGGTCCGCAACGCCCGCGGCCTGGGCGATCGTGCGGAAAGTCTGTCGCAGGTCATTGCCCCATTTCGACAGATCGTCGCGTTTCTCCTTGTGTTCGGCCATGTGGCCGCTTTCGCTGTCGGCCGGGAAGAGCCATTCACGCGATTGCTCGCCATAGAGAGCTCGACCAATGCGCATCACGCGAACCAGGCAGCGGATCATGGCGTTCGAAAGCGGTATGTCGAATGCCTTGACCTCGCCGCCCTTCGGCCTGGGTATGTGCAAGACACGCGCGCGAAAATCGACATGCTCTACACGAGCCTTCCTGATCGCTTCAGGGCGATGGCCTGAGAGCAGCATGAACAGATGGAACTCCCGCCGGACGGGGTTCTTCAGAGCCGCGAGCTGGGTGAACCATCCTTCCAAGTCCGACAGTCCAAGCGCGGTGTTACGTCGATGTTCGGCATTCCAATCTATTGCTGAGACCGGATTGTCGGCAGGCAGCGTGCGTGCCGCCTTGCGGGCGTGATTGTAAACGGCGCGCAGCGTCCGCATACAACCATTGGCGATGTAGGCGCCGTTTTCCTTGGTCAACTTTTCGTGCCGTGCCGTTACCAGGGAAGGATCGTCGCCGAGCTTCGAAAGAGGTTCGTCAAGCCAGTCGGCCAGCAGCCGCTCGACATGATCACGATAGTTGTTGATCGTCCCGTCGCTCCGGCCCTTCTTCTTCATGTGCCCGTCACGATAGCGTTCCCAGGCAATGCGCAGTGTAGGGTTCCCAATCGATGGAGGATCAACCACGACGGTATCGGCGTCCGGCTTTTGCCTCGATGGTCGAGGATCGACGCCGCTGGCGATCTTTCCCAGAATGTCCTTGGCCTTCGCCCGCGCTTTGCGTGTCGTAAGGTCTCCGACTTCGGCAACCTTCATTCGGACGGACAGCCGCTGTCCTGCCTTCCTCCGCTCACCTTGGACTACGAAGGTCTTTCGCCGCTTTCCGACAAGCACCATGAAGCCCGGCAGATCGGTGTCCCGGACAAAATATTGACCTGACGTCGCCAGCTCGAGGCACGCGACTGTGCGGTCGGTAAGGGCGAGTCGAAGGTCTG
>NZ_RZOF01000200.1:0-11544 GCF_003998955.1 Mesorhizobium sp. M4B.F.Ca.ET.017.02.2.1
GCGGGGATCGCGCCGGACAAGCTTGGCGCGCCGGTGGCAGTCGACGCCGAGCGGAGCGCCAGCACGAACGAGCCGTACCAGCCGCTCGAGCCGCGCCTCGACCTTGCCTCCGACACTGTGCTGCCGACGCGGCCCGCCCCGGTCGCGGCAATCGCCGATCCGGCCTTCGCGGCAATCGGCGCGGGGCTTTCCGGCATCCTCGCGGAAACGCAGAAGACGACGCTGGCCGGCTTCCGGCTGCTCGATCCAAGAGGCGTGGTCATCGCCGGGCGCGAGGAGATCGGGCAGTCGCTGGCCGATGTCGCGGAGGTGCGCGCAGCACTTGCCGGCCGCTACGCCAGCGCGCTCCGGCTGAGGATCCCCAACCAGCCGGCGCCGCCGCTCTATTCGGTCAGCCGCGGCACCAGGGTGCGGGTCTTCGTCGCCCTGCCGGTCGCGGTCGAAGGCCGGATCGCCGGCGTGGTCTACCTGTCGCGGACGCCGAACAACATCGTCAAGCATCTCTATGGCGAGCGCGGCAAGGTGACGCTCGCGGCGATCGCGATTGTCGGCGGCACGCTGCTGATCGGGCTGGTCTTCCTGCGCACGGTCAGCCGGCCGATCTACGGGCTGATCGAGCGCACCAAGCGCATCGCCGCCGGCGACCGCGAAGCGATGAAACCGCTCGACCATCACGGCACGCGCGAGATGGCCGAGCTGTCCGCCGCCTTCCTCGACATGGCGCAAAAACTGCAGGCGCGGTCCGACAGCATCCAGACTTTCGCCACCTATGTCTCGCACGAGCTCAAATCGCCGCTGACGGCGATCCAGGGCGCGGCGGAACTGCTGCGCGATTCCGGCGAGGCGATGGACGAGGCCGAGCGGAAGCGGTTTTCCAACAATATCGTCACCGACGCCGGGCGGCTCAATCTGCTGGTCCGCCGCCTGCTCGAGCTGGCGCGCGTCGAAAACCTCGCGCCCAGCGGCGAAAGCACGTCGCTCGATGCGGCGCTGGCGCTGCTGCCCGCGGACATCCGGCTGACGGTCCGCGTCGAGGCCGGCGCCGGGACCGGCCTGCGCATCTCGGCCGAGAACGCGGCGATCGTGCTGGCCAATCTGATCGACAATTCGGCGCGGCATGGCGCCAGCCTGGTCTCGATCTCCGCCACGAGCGCGGCGGAACGGGCGACCATCCTGGTCAGCGATGACGGCGCCGGCATTTCGCCGAGCAACCGCGGCAAGGTGTTCGAGCCGTTCTTCACCACGCGGCGCGAGACCGGCGGCACCGGCATGGGCCTCGGCATCGTGCTGGCCCTCCTGAAAGCGCATGATGGCACGATCAGGCTGGTTGACAGCGAGCGCGGCACGCGCTTCGAGATCAGCCTGCCGGTGGCGTGAAGGATGCCACTGGGCGGATCGGAGAAGAAAGTGCGCTACGACATCGTCATCATCGGCGGGGCCATCGTCGGGTCCTCGGTCGCCTACTATCTGCGCGAGGAAGGGTTTTCCGGCTCGATCGCGCTGGTCGAGCGCGACCCGCAATTTTCCCATGCGGCGACGACGCTTTCCATGGCCTCGATCCGCCAGCAATTCTCGATCCCGGAAAACATCCGCCTGTCGCAGTTCACGCTGAAACTGTTCCGGCGGCTGAAGGAGACTTTCGGCGCCGATGCCGATATCGGCTTCCGCGAGGGCGGCTATCTCATCCTCGCCGGCGAGGCCGGGCTGCCGATCCTGAAGGCCAATCATGCGGCGCAGATCGCCGAGGGCGCCGACATTCTGCTGGAGGACGCCGAGCAGCTGACGCGCCGCTTCCCCTGGATGTCGGCCGAAGGCATTTCCGCCGGCGCCTATGGGCGGACCGGCGAGGGCTGGTTCGACGCGCATGCGTTGCTGATGCTGTTCCGCAAGGCGCTGCGCGACAAGAAGATCGATTTCATCACCGCCGATGTCACCGGCATCGCGCGGCAGGGCAATCGCACCACCAGCGTCAGCCTCGACAATGGCGAGACGCTTGCAGCCGGTATCGTCGTCAATGCCGCCGGCCCGAATGCCGGCAAGGTCGCGGCTTTTGCCGGGCTGGAGCTGCCGGTCGAGCCGCGCAAGCGCAACGTCTTCGTCTTCGAGGCGCGCGAGAAATATGCCGACATGCCGCTGCTGGTCGATCCCAGCGGCATCTATGTGCGGCCGGAAGGCTCTGTCTACCTCACCGGCGGCGCCGAACCGGAGGAAGGCGATCATGCTCCCGATCCCGCGGATTTCGACGTCAACTGGCCGCTGTTCGAGGAGGTGATCTGGCCGACGCTGGCGACCCGCATCCCCGCCTTCGAGGCGATCAAGCCGACGCGCGCCTGGGTCGGTCATTACGACTACAACACGCTCGACCAGAACGCGGTGATTGGGCCGCATCCGGAGGTCGAGAACTTCCTCTTCGCCAACGGTTTTTCCGGCCACGGCCTGCAGCAGGCGCCGGCCGTCGGCAAGGCGCTCTCCGAGCTGATCGTGCATGGCGGCTACCGAACGGTGGATTGCTCTGCGTTCGGGTACAGCCGGGTGGCCGAAGGGCGGGCGTTCCGGGAGTTGAATGTGATTTAGTGTTGAAGTTTCTCTTCGACGCTGGCGGGACAGCGCCCCCCTCTGTCCTGCCGGACATCTCCCCCACGAGGGGGGAGATTAGCAGCTTCGCCGAACGTGCCATTCCTGCAACGTTGGTGATTGGCGAAAGCCGGCGCGACATCTGATCTCCCCCCATGTGGGGGAGATGCCCGGTAGGGCAGAGGGGGCGCGAAGGATCGCGACGCTTGCCGGTCTCAAGCAGGACTTCAGGGTCGCCAGCCGGATCAGCCCTTGCGGGAGAACCAGAAGGCGTCCGGCATGCGCGCCATGCCGATGCGCTCGTAGAAGCCGACGGCGTCGGGCATCGAGATCAGGCTGATGGCGACTGCGGGACCGAGCTGGCGGCGCGCCTCGTCCATCAGACCCTTGCCGACGCCGAGCCCTTGCGCGGATCGGGAAACGGCAAGCTCGGAAATGTAGCAGACCCAGGCAAAGTCGGTGACGCCGCGCGCGACGCCGATCAGCGGCTTGCCCTCTGTGTCGAGGCGCGCCGACAGCACCAGGTTGGCGTTGCCGAGCATGGTCGTCAGCCGGGCCTCGTCGTCGACGGGGCGCGTCTCGCCGAGGCCGGATTCCACCAGCACGCGGCGGAACTCGGCGACGCCGACCGCCGGCTCGCTGGCATAGAGGACGCGGGATGGTTCGGTCATGGGCGCCAGACTGCACCAAGGGGCCAGGATTTCGAAGTCTTTTCTGACCGCCGATCCGCGCACGAACAGTTGCCTTTCATTTGCCGCCGGCTTTGTGTAAACCGTGCGCCAGCAAATCCCCCGCAACGAAAAACGGGCAAAAGCCAATGGACAAATTCACCAAGCTGACCGGCGTCGCCGCGCCGATGCCGATCGTCAACATCGACACCGACATGATCATCCCCAAGGATTATCTGAAGACGATCAAGCGCACCGGGCTCGGCACCGGCCTGTTCGCCGAGATGCGCTACAAGGAGGACGGCTCGGAAAACCCCGACTTCGTGCTCAACAAGCCGGCCTATCGCAAGGCGCAGATCCTGGTCGCCGGCGACAATTTCGGCTGCGGCTCGAGCCGCGAGCACGCGCCGTGGGCGCTGCTCGATTTCGGCATTCGCTGCGTCATTTCGACCTCGTTCGCCGACATCTTCTACAACAACTGCTTCAAGAACGGCATCCTGCCGATCACCGTCAGCCCGGAAGACCTGGACAAGCTGATGGACGACGCCTCGCGCGGCTCCAACGCCACGCTGTCGGTCGATCTCGAGGCCAAGGAAATCCGCGGGCCGGATGGCGGCGTGGTCACGTTCGACCTCGACGACTTCAAGCGCCACTGCCTGCTTAATGGGCTGGACGACATCGGCCTGACCATGGAGAAGGCCGGCGCCATCGCCTCGTTCGAGCAGAAGAACGCCGCGCAGCGCCCCTGGGCCTGATCGTCTGTATCTGAATGCTTAAGCCCGGCCACGACAGGCCGGGTTCGTGCTGCGGCTGAACGGAGGGACAGTCATGACACGCTCGCTTCTGGCCGGCGCTTGCGCGCTGGCGGTGATCCTGCTGCCGATGGCGGGCGCGCATGCCCAGACCGACCCGGTGCTGGTGCCGGCCGACGATGCGTCCGGCGGCGCCGCCGACCAGGGCGCGTCGAGCACCACCGATGCGGCGCCGGCCGACGAGGACAAGCAGGCGCCGATCCCCTTCGAGGGAGGCCAGTTCACCATCACCCAGCAGGAGGAGTATGGCGAGAAGGTGCTGGCCTATGACGGCAAGCAGCTCGCCGACAATTACGACGTCTTCTTCGACAAGATTGTCGAGGTCGGCGGCGTCAAGGTCGCACTGTTCGATGTCGGCGATGGCGGCAATCAATGCGGGCCGGCGAGCGTCATCGCCTGGAAGCCGGAAGGCGGCGAGATCCAGACCACCACCGTCGAGCAGGACGAATGCGGCGCGCCGCCGCCCGCGGTTTCCGACAGCGCCATCTACTATGTGCCCTTCCTGCTGCCGGGAGAGACGAGAGCGGCGCTGCAATGGTCGCCGACCGAAGGGCTGACCACCTCCGGCAACCTCACCTACACGCCGGAATCCGGCACCGACTGGAAGGATGTCGACCCGTCGAAATACGACAACATCATCGACGCCTTCCACAACGAGGCCGTCTACAAGGCGGCGCAGGCGGTGCTCGGCGACACCATGCCCGACATGGCGACCAGCCTGCTGGTCGGCGGCGGCACCGAAAAGACCGCATCCGGCGCCTTCTACGCCACCGGCTGCGTGCCACACGATTGCGGCGGCAATGACGGCTTCATGGCGGTCGACCCGGTCAAGCACATGGTCTATTTCGCCCGCCGCGGCGACAATGGCGAGCCCGATGCTCGGCCGCCGCTGAAGGATTGGCCAGCGGATATCAAGAAAGCATATGACGACGCGCAGGGGTCGGCGAATTAGGTTCTTGCCGGGCGGCGCGTGAGCGCCTTCTGCTTCGCCGCGTTCCTTCGCGCCCCCCTCTGTCCTGCCGGACATCTCCCCCACTTGGGGGGAGATTGGCTGTTTCGGCGCCCCGCCCGCCTTGCAACGTTGGTGGTTGGCGAAAGCCAAGGCGACATCTGATCTCCCCCCAAGTGGGGGAGATGGCCGGCAGGCCAGAGGGGGGCGCTGGCCCGCCAGCATCAAAGTTTTGCACCGACAATCGATGCTCCCTGGCTCACGACCGGATCGCCCGTCTGCTTCAGGATAACCGCAACAACTGCGAGGCTCTCCATGCGCACACTCATCTCCACCGGCTCGCCCTTCGAGAAAACCGCCGGCTATTCGCGCGCGGTGGTGCAGGGCGACTGGTGCTTCGTCTCGGGTACCACCGGCTACGACTATGCCACCATGACCATGCCCGACACGGTCGAGGCGCAGACGCGCAATTGCCTCGCCACCATTGCCAAGGCCCTGGCCGACGGCGGCTTCGAGATGGCCGATGTGGTGCGGGCGCATTACTACATCACCGACCAAGCCTATGTTGACGTGGTGTTCCCGATCCTCGGCGAGGCGTTCGGCGAAATCCGGCCGGCGGCGACGATGATCGTCTGCGAGCTCAACAAGCCGGAGATGAAGATCGAGATCGAAGTGACCGCGCTCAGGCGCACGGCCTGATGCAGGTCGCGCCAGACCGGGGCGCCAGCTTGCACAAAGCGAGGATCAGCCGATGGTGAAGGTCAAGCGCATCGTCGCCAACATCGCTACGCAAGACACCGCCGCTGCGCAGCATTTCTATAAGGACGTGCTCGGGCTCGATGTGCTGATGGATCAGGGCTGGATCGTCACCAGCGGCTCGGCCGAGACGATGACGGTGCAGATCAGCTTCATGACTGAAGGCGGCTCCGGCACGCCGGTGCCTGATCTGTCGATCGAGGTCGACGACGTCGACGAGGCGCTTGCGGCCATGCGCAAGGCCGGCTTCGCCATCGAATACGGCCCGGCCGACGAGCCCTGGGGCGTGCGGCGCTTCTTTGTGCGCGACCCGTTCGGCCGGCTGGTGAATGTCCTTTCGCACCGGTAGGCGCGCCGCTATTCCAGCTTGGGTTTCTCGCCCCACACAGTGGGCTATGGCATGCACGCATTTCCAAGCGGCTGGTTTTTGCGATAGCGTGCATGGCAGCTTGGCGCATGGATTATCTAATGTAGCGCTGGTCGACCCCCACTCCGTCTCGGCTTCGCCGAGCCACCTCTCCCTCGATCGACGGGGTAGAGGAAAGACGCCAAGCCTTTTGCCGTCAACGCTCGTCCAGCAATGCTCCCTTCCTTTCCCTCCGGAGGGGGGAAAGGTGGCGCTGCGAAGCAGCGACGGGGGAACCACGAGGCAATCAAGGCTCGGCCGATCAGTCACGCCACTCACAGAAGATGCGTGCATTCCCTAGACGTGGGGAGAGGTGGCTCGGCGAAGCCGAGACGGAGCGGGGGCAGCACCCTACGAAGACCCCCTCTCCGACCGCTTCTCGGCCACCTCTCCCCCGCCTCTGGCGGGGGCGAGGAACCCAGTTCCTGCAGGGCCGGCAGGTGCAAGGGGCGTCGCGGCCTTCTGCATCCCCTTGCGTACGGACCACTTGGCGTTTAGCAAGGCCGCGGTTTCTCCAAACACTATCGGGACGGTTCTCCATGGCTTCGAAAAATCTCCTCCTGCTCGCCGGCGACGGCATCGGCCCCGAGGCCATGGCCGAGGTGAAGAAGCTGATCGCGGCCATGAACGAAAAACTCGGCAGCGGCTTCGTCACCGATGAGGGGCTGGTCGGCGGCTGCGCCTACGACGCGCATGGCGCGGCGATCTCGGATGCCGACATGGCAAAGGCGATGGCGGCGGATGCCGTGCTGTTCGGAGCCGTCGGCGGGCCGAAGTGGGACAAGGTGCCTTACGAAGTGCGCCCCGAGGCCGGGCTCTTGCGCCTGCGCAAGGACATGGAGCTGTTCGCCAATCTGCGTCCGGCGATCTGCTACCCGGCGCTCGCCGCGTCCTCCTCGCTGAAGCAGGAGGTGGTCGAGGGCCTCGACATCCTGATCGTGCGCGAGCTGACTGGCGGCGTCTATTTCGGCGAGCCGAAGCAGATCATCGATCTCGGCAACGGCCAGAAGCGCGGCATCGACACGCAAGTCTACGACACGTTCGAGATCGAGCGCATCTCCGGCGTCGCCTTCGAGCTGGCCCGCACGCGCAAGAACCACGTCACGTCGATGGAAAAGCGCAACGTGATGAAATCCGGCGTGCTGTGGAACGAGGTGGTCAGCCAGACGCACGCGGCGAAATATTCGGACGTCAAGCTCGACCATATGCTGGCCGACGCCGGCGGCATGCAGCTGGTGCGCTGGCCGAAGCAGTTCGACGTCATCGTCACCGACAATCTGTTCGGCGACATGCTGTCCGACATCGCCGCCATGCTTACCGGTTCGATCGGCATGCTGCCGTCGGCCTCGCTCGGCGCGCCTGACGTCAAGACCAAGAAGCGCAAGGCGCTCTACGAGCCGGTGCACGGCTCGGCGCCCGACATCGCCGGCAAGGGCATCGCCAACCCGATCGCCATGATCGCCTCCTTCGCCATGTGCCTGCGCTATTCCTTCGGCATGGTGGCCGAAGCCGACAAGCTCGAAGCGGCGATTGCCGCCGTGCTCGACGACGGCCTGCGCACCAAGGACGTCATGTCCGAAGGCATGACCGAGGTCGGCACCGTGCAGATGGGCGACGCCATCATCGCCAAGTTCCTGGGCTGATCCCATGGCGGTCGACGTCCGCTGGGCGACGACCGAAGACGCGGCGGCGCTCGCCACCATTCTTTGCGAGATGGCGGCGCATTACCGACAGGCGCCGCTCGATCACGACCGGGCGCTGGCTGTGGCGCGGCAGTGGCTCACCGATGAAAGCCCGGCCTACCCGCATTTCGCGCTGGCTTTCGCCGGCGGCGAGGTTGCCGGCCTGGCTTCGGTGGCGATCGCCCATCCTGGCATCGATCTCGAACGGCTGATGTTCCTGAAGGATCTTTTCGTGCGCGAAGGCGCCCGCAACCAGGGCGCCGGCCGCACGCTGGTCGCTTTTCTCGCCGGTCATTGCCTGAGCCACGGCATCGGCCGCATCGACCTGACCACCGAGGACTGGAACGACGGCGCGCGGCGCTTCTACACGCAGCTCGGTGCCGAGCGCCACGGCCAGAAGATTTTTCTTCGGTTGTCGGGCGAGGCGCTGAAGACGGCCGCTAAATCCTGACGCCCTGCGGCACCGGGCCCCACTGGTTCTCGCGGGTTTGCGTCGGGATCAGCGCGAAGACCAGCGTCGCGAGGCCGCCAATCGTCGGGATGAAGCAGAGGATGGCAAGCCAGCCGGTCAGGCCGATGTCGTGCAGGCGGCGCACGATCAGGCCGATCCAGGGCGGGATCGACGCCAGGATGAACAGACCGCAAAGGCCGACCGTCATCGCCGGCATTTCCTGGCCGGGCTCGAGATCGCCGATCGCCGCGTCGGCGGCGAGGCCGATGGCGACGACCGCGATGACGCTGATGGTCCAGAACAGGCAGAAAGCCCAGAATTCCTTGCGGCGGGCGCGGTCGGCGAAGTTGAAATAGTTTTGCGTCACCGCCCGCCAGAAATAGTCCCACAGACCGGTGGACTGAGCTGGGCCTGCGTCGGCCGCGCGGCCGAAATGCTGTGCGGCGGCCGGCCTAAGCGCGGCTTGCTGCGGCGGCGCGGCGGCCGGGGCGGTGGCGCCTGGGGAGGCCGAGGCCTGTGGACGGACCGAGTAGACGTTGCGCGCCTGGCCGCGATCCGGCTGGAACTCGACCGCAGCGCCCTTGGCCAGCGAGGTCTCGCGGCGCATGTCCTCGCGCGCGAAGCTGTAGCGGTTGCCGTCGGCTCCGGTGAGGAAACCAAAACCCTGGTCCTCGTCATAGTGCAGAATTTCGCCGCGCATGGCCTTGCCCCCAAAGTTGCGCCTTGCCCAGACTGTTCAAAGTCGACGCGGATCGCAAGAGGCATGCCGGACATGGTGAGCAATCGTTTCAGGTCTGCCTCCCGTTCCTTTGCCTATCCGAGGTGGGCGCCGCCCCTCACCTGCCTGCCGGCATCCTCTCCCCGTATAGTGACGGGGAGAGGGGCGCTGCCATCGCCGATTTCGCCAATCGCCATCGCAGGATGGGTGCCAAGATCGCGGCCAGCCTCTTCTCCCCGTCACTATACGGGGAGAAGTGCCCGGCAGGGCGATGAGGGGCGGCGGCGCCTTCGGCAATTGGTGCGATTGCATCAACGAATCGCTGGATGGGCCCACGGACCGCTGAATCCGATGAGACGCTCAGCCCGGCCGGTTCTTCGGCTTCTTGTGCTTTGCCGGCCCGTCGGACCTTGGTTTGTCGAATTTCGGCTTGCCGGGCTTTTTCGCCCAGGGCTTGGTCTCCGTCGCGCCGGTGCGTTCGGGCTGCCCGCGCTTTTCGAATTTCGGCTTGTGAGCACCTTGGGGCGCGTTCGCCTCGAAGGGCCGCTTGCCACGATGCGGCTTCTTGTCGGGCTTCGGTAGCTGGTAGCCGGCCCGCGACAGGTCGGGCGTGCCGTCTAGCCGCTTGACCGCAATGTTGTTCTGCAATTTGCGGTCGGGGCCAATTGCCGCCAGGAAGCGGTCGGCCCAGTCGGCGGCGATCTGCACGAAGGTCTCTTCCGGTTGCATCTTGATGGCGCCGATCTCGCGCTTCGAGATATTGCCGGTGCGGCACAGCATCGGGATCAGCCAGCGCGGCTCGGCATTCTGCCGGCGGCCGACCGACAGCGAGAACCAGACGCTGTCACCGAAGCCGTCGCGGCGGCTGGGCTGCTCGTCGCGCCGCGCCGGCCTGTCGCCCGACGGCGTGAAGGGCGCGACGTCGAGCAGGTCTTCCGGCGCCGAGCGGCTGCCGCGGCAGAGCCGCACGAAGGCGGCGGCGACCAGTTCGGCGCCGTGGCGCTCGAGCAGGGTTTCGACGAAACCGCGTTCGTCGTCGCTCACCGGCTCTCCGAAGGCCGGGTCGGCGAGGATGCGCTCGTCGTCGCGGCGCAGCACCTCGTCGGCCGAGGGCGGGCTCGCCCAGGTCGCGGTCAGGCCGGCATTGTTGAGCAGGCGCTCGGTGCGCCTGCGGGCGTTGTTCGGCACGATCAGCGCGCTGACGCCTTTCCGCCCGGCCCGTCCGGTGCGGCCGCTGCGGTGCAGCAGCGTTTCGGGATTGGTCGGCAGGTCGGCATGGATGACCAGGTCGAGATTAGGCAGATCGATGCCGCGCGCCGCCACGTCGGTGGCGATGCAGACTTTTGCGCGGCCGTCGCGCATCGCCTGCAGCGCATGGCTGCGCTCGTTCTGGCTGAGCTCGCCGGACAGCGCCACGACGGCGAAATTGCGGTTGTTGAAGCGCGCGGTGAGGTGGTTGACGGCGGCGCGGGTGTTGCAGAACACCATGGCGTTGGTCGCCTCGTAATAGCGCAGCACGTTGATGATGGCGTTCTCGCGGTCGGCGGGTGCCACGGAGAGCGCCCGGTATTCGATGTCGAGATGCTGCTTTGCCTCGCCGCCGGCGGAAATGCGCACGGCATCGCGCTGGTAGCTCTTCGCCAGCGTCGCGATCGAGCGCGGAACGGTGGCGGAAAACATCAGCGTGCGGCGCTCGGCGGGCGCCGCGTCGAGGATGAATTCGAGGTCCTCGCGAAAACCGAGATCGAGCATCTCGTCGGCCTCGTCCAGCACCACGGCCCTGAGCGCCGACATGTCGAGCGCGCCGCGGGTGATGTGGTCGCGCAGCCGGCCCGGCGTGCCGACGACGATGTCGGCGCCGCGCTCCAGCGCCCGCCGCTCGCTGCGCATGTCCATGCCGCCGACGCAGGAGGCTATCTGCGCCGCGGTCAGCTCATAGAGCCATTCGAGCTCGCGCCGCACCTGCAGCGCCAGCTCGCGCGTCGGTGCCACCACCAGGCCGAGCGGCGCGCCGGCATCGGTGAAGCGCTCCGCGCCGCCAAGCAGGGTCGGCGCCAAGGCAAGGCCGAAGGCGACCGTCTTGCCGGAGCCGGTCTGGGCCGAGACCAGCGCGTCGGCCGCGCCGAGCTCGGTCGCCAGCACCGCCTGCTGCACCGGCGTCAGCGCGGTATAGCCGCGTTTCTCCAGCGCCTCTGCAAGCGCAGGCACGATCGTTTCGAAACTGGACATTTTTCTCTTTCGGAATTCGGGGTTCTGGCTCGTCATGGAGCACAAGGCCGGCATGCGCCGGGCAAACGGTATTTGGGCGTTCCTACTTCTTGCGGCCGCCATTGTACAGGGCAGTGCGCAGCGCGGCGATTGGCGAAACCGGCCATGACAGCGCCCCTCTCCCCGTCACTATACGGGGAGAGCGACTGTCTTGGCTGTCAAGCTGTTTGCCATGGTTTTTGGTCGCGGATGATGGCGTTGAGAATGGTCAGCAGCTTTCGCATGACGGCCACGACGGCGACGATCTTCGGCTTGCCGAC